>JBBSUU010000123.1:0-8034 GCA_038234115.1 Mycobacteriales bacterium | reverse complement strand
GCGCACGACGGCTTCACCATGCACGATTTGGTGTCTTACAACGACAAGCACAACGACGCCAACGGTGAAGGCGGGATGGATGGAGAAAGCCACAATTCATCCTGGAACTGCGGAGTGGAGGGCGAAACCGACGACGAGGACGTGATCGAGCTCCGCGAGAAGCAGAAACGAAACATGTTGGCCACCTTGCTGTTATCCCAGGGTGTCCCGATGCTGCTGCACGGGGACGAGTTGGGACGTACCCAGCACGGCAACAACAATGTCTACGCCCAGGACAATCCGTTGGCCTGGGTTGACTGGGAACGCGCGGCGGAATTCGAATCCTTGACCTCATTCGTTCAGCGTCTGGTCGAACTGCGCCGGGCGCACCCGGTACTGCGACGTCGCCGTCATTTCCAGGGCCGGGGGCTCAAAGCCGAGAGCCTGCAGGACATCGGTTGGTTCACCCCCAGCGGGGAGTGGATGACCGAGCAGGATTGGGATTCAGCCCATATCAAGTCCGTGTCGGTGATGCTCAATGGCGAGGCGATTGCCGAACCCGATGATCGCGGCGAGAAGGTGGTCGACGATTCGTTCTTCGTGTTGTTCAACGGTCACTACGAGCCGATCCGATTCACCGTCCCCGATGTCGGGGCCGGGGATGAGTGGAATCTGGAATTCGACACCGCCTCCTGGGATCCCGACGTTTCGGACTCCGGGATCATTTATACCGGTGAAACGTTCGAGGTTGCCGGCCGCTCGGTGCGCTTGCTCAAGCGCACCTCCTGACAGTTCGAATCGGTCTATGTGAATCGATAGACTGCCTCCCGTTTGCCGAGGTGCGGACACCCCCTGGGTTCCGCACCTCGGCCTCTTCGGGTGACCAACGCTGCGGTTCACCACCCACCGAAGTGGGCCGCGATACTTGCGTCGGGGGGGACCGGATCGACGTCCTCAATACGACATTGCCGAGACACAAACAGCTCCCGGCCCGGCCACCGGTCCATCCGTCGCTGCGCTCGGAGCTGTTCGACGGTGAGCAGCAGCTCGCCGGCAGCGCCCACAATTCTGAGCCGGTGCAGCCCCTCCTGCGCCATCCGGCTGAGGACAGTCGGCAGTACCGCCGCCTTGAATCGAACGGGTTGGGCCACCCGGACTCGAATTCTGACTCGGCTCAGCACTGCTGAGAGACCCTCGCCGGCAGTAGCGTCCACGACCCGGTCGTCCTTCGGGCACATCATCTTCACGACCGCCGGAACCTGGACCACCGCATCGGGCAGTTGGGCCAGGATGGCGTCAACACAAATCAGGCCCGCAGCGCCGCCGATCTTTTCATCGAGGACAACACTGACATCCGGGTGGGCCCAGCGCAGCCCTTGGCCTCGTGAGCCGAGCACCGGAATGAGTCCGGCAAGTCTGAGCGTCTCCCGCTGGGTTCGTGCCAGGCGCTCTTCATCGGCCATTTCCCGCGCGGAGAAGTCCGGCCCATGATGCCACGCGATCGCTTCCGGGACGTGAGCCAAAACCGCGCCACCCAGCCACGCCCGGTAGGCCCATTCCCAGTCTTCGCCACCGTACTCGGCGAAGCTCTCGTCAAAGCCGCCGACTTGGTCGAAAAACCAGCGACTGCAGGCGAGAACGGCACTGATGATGTACCGGTATGACCGGTCGTCGCTCCGCAGCAGATTTGCCGAGGCGGCGTAGCCCTGCCGCAGCCAGGACGGCTCCGGTAACTCCATCTGCGGGGCGAGGACTTCAATTCTTGCCGAGCTGTCCGTGCCTTCCAGGTCCGCATGGCGTCGTCGACCGACGGTGACCACTTCCGGGCTCAGAGCGGGCAGCCGGCTCAGCTGCCGGACGTAGTCCGGTTCTGGCACCGTATCTGCATCCAGGAAGCAAAGGATCTCTCCCGTTGCCGCGGCAGCACCGAGGTTGCGAGCCGCCGACGCGCGAAAACCGAAGTCTGGTTGAACCAACAGCTGCACGCCGGCCGGCACCACCGGAGTCTCCGGAGAACCGTCGTCAACCACGATGACCTCGAGCCGGCCTGATGGATGGGTCTGACGCTGCAAGGCGAGCAGGGTTCGGTTGAGCTCGCCCTGTTGGCGAAAGTGCACCACCACCACCGAAACCATCGGTATGTTCGCGGGACTGACGCCATCGAGCAGCTGCCAATTATTGCCGGGTAGTCCAACACCCCACGGCGGTGCGGGCGGCCTCATCGAAGCACCGTCTGCCACCAGCAAATATACTGCCTGGCAACATCTTTGAGATCAGGACCGACATCCTGCCCGGGTACCAACCAGGTTGTTTCCGGCTCCTCCAGCCGTTGGATCACCATATCTGCGAGCTCATCCCGGCGGAACAGGGTGAGCGTTCCCGGCCGAAGTGTTGCCATTTCTTCGAAGTAACGAGTGGCCGGCACCAGGGGTCGCCGACCAAACCCGATCCAGCTGTTCACCGATCCTGATGCCGAAACATGTTGGTGCGCGGCGACCGGCACGGCCACCCGCTGAGAGTACTTGGCAAGCAGTTCTTCTGGAAGAAAGCCCGAGACCGAGAACGAGATCGACCGCGCCGCCGCCGAAGCCATCAGAGCCTGTGCATCCCCGTGATGGCCCGGCGATGATGCGCCCAGGGCCAGTACAGACAGCGGGTCACCGAGGGTTGGACGGGAGCGCCTGATGGTCGCGACCACATCTACGAGTTCTGCGTGTCCCTTGCCCGGATAGAAGTAACCCAGAATGGCCAGCGCGTTGATTCCAGCTTCCCCGCAACGCTGCGGGCGTACCCGCCGGATTACCGGAAGCGGTATCACCGCAGGCTCGTAGGCCACCTGGGGGCAGGTGAACTCGTTGAGCAGTGCGACCTCGTGCCGACTGTTGCACACCACGCCACGGGCAGATTGCACAATCCGGCGGTAGGCCGCCGCACGCACGGGCAGCGCCTCCGGTCCATCGGAGGGTTGCGGCAGATCGTGCAAGGTGAGCGTGAGCGGCCGCAGCTTCGCAAGTTCCACCACTCGGTCAGCAGCTTCACCGGCAGAGCGCCCGAAGACACGGTCGGTGAAATGCAGGTGCACCGGAGAGCGGCCCGCCAACAGGCGATCCCACGTGGCGCCGGCCGATCCGGGCTCGGTAAGGGTGAGATCTGAGATGACGCCGACCAGTTGTCCGGCGTACAACGCAACCCCGTGCTCGGCCGGCCCGATCACCGGCAATAGGGGCAGATCAGGAGGCCGAATGGCAGATGTTGTCAACCCTTCGACGACCTGGCACTCAGACCGAGAATTTGTAGGACATCCCGATGTCGTTCCAGCCCGCCGACCACCGCGTCAGGATGCTCGTGGTACCACTGCAAATGCGCTTGGCGCACCTCCTCCGAGCTCACCGACTCACCGCCTACCATCCAGTGCGAGGTCGGCGATTCGGCCAGTCCGAACGCTTCGATGACCGAGACCTCCTTGGGTGCGCGAACGTCATTCAACAACTCCCGTCCCACATCCGCTGTGCCGGCCATGAGCCCCAGAGATTCCCGCACTCGGTCGGCCAAGGTCCGGAAGACCAGGTTGCCCGGATGATTGATGGTCCTCATATGCCCAAAAGTGGGTTTTGCGAAGACGTCGGAGATGACGAGGGATCCGTCCTGTGTCTCCCGACGGCGCAACTCTGCCAGTGCGAGATCAGCGATGGTCAACACCTGCGCGGTGCTCAAAGTTTGCTGGTAAATCTGATCGTCGACCAAGCCGGCGGCTTCGGCCAGGACGCGAAGATCATGATAGGCAACGATCGGCGGCGTCAGGGAGGGGTCACTGGGGGCGCGAACCAGTGCCTGGTAGGGATAGAGACCGGCATAAAAGATGTTCGGAATGACGCAGAGCCGGCCGGCGGATTTCAGCAGCCCAGCAACTTGGGTCGTCCCGAGCGGCATCCCCCGATACCCCTCGTTGACCGGCTGGGAAACAAGAATTTCGGTGTGCGACAGCACCCTTTGCAGGTGCGGAAGATCGGCTGCCGTCAACTCGTGTACCGGCGGTATCCGAACCGAACCGATGTCGGCCCCCTCGAGCATGATGCGCAAGGACTCGGCCTGACAGTTTCCGAAGACAACGACCAAGGGCGCACCGGCAGGTAGCGGGCTCAGACCGTAAAAACCGGCGTAATGGTTCCGGCGTGCTTCCGTGTGGCTCATGGTGCCCTCCTGAGACGGTGTGCGTTAACGCTCGAACTTGGCGATGAAGGGTTAGAGCCGACCGGAACTGGGCATCCTTCCACTGCGACGATGCCACAAGTCGCCCGCGAAGCCCATCGGTGTGCGCCGGTGTCCGGACTACATCAACCATGACCAAGGCGATAGGAACCACGTTGTCGAGCAGGACCACCGCAGAACTCACACCTGCGTCATTGAGGGTGGCCTCGGTACCGTCTCGGCATCCCTACCTGGATCACATCCACGATTCACGAGTGACTCTAGTGACAGTCGGCGCCGAATTACCCGAAGCCGGCAAATGGGTCCCACCCGCGTTGTTCGAGTCGGCCTGGATCACCGACCATGCAGGCCAGTTCGATGTCTACCACCTGCATTTCGGAACCGAGAGCTATTCCGTCGAGCACGTGCGCGGTGTTATCGCAGCATTGCAAAAGGTAGGGCGACCGCTTGTCTATACGGCCCATGATCTGGTCAATCCGCAACTCACCGACCAACGGCATCACCGTCGACAACTCGATGTATTGATTCCGGCCGCGGACGCGGTGATTACCTTGACCCGCGGCGCGGCCACGGAGATCGCCGACAGCTGGGATCGAAGTGCCACTGTCATCCCGCATCCGGAGATAGTGCCGGTGACCAGCCAGTTTCCGCCGGCCCCGATGAACCGGGTGGCAAAAATTGGGGTTCAGCTGCGGGATCTGCGACCGAATGTCGATGGCCCCGGAACTGTGGAGAATCTGGCGAAAGCGATAGATCTGCTCGCCGCCCATGGAATTACCGCCATCGGCGTGGTCGAGATCAACACGCAGGTTCGCGATCAGCAAGCGCGCGCCTTGATCCGGGAGTTGTGTGCCGGGTCCAACGTCATCGAACTGCGGGAGCGCCCGCGGCCGACGGACTCACAGCTTTACGCGGGCCTGAACACCATTGATGTTGCCTTACTGCCCTATTCTCACGGCACCCATTCCGGCTGGATCGAGATGTGCTGGGACTTGGGCATCCCCGTTGCCGGTCCGGCATTGGGTCACTTCGCCGAACAACATCCCGAAGCCGAGTTCTACCACCGGTTCGACCGAGAGGCCGGGCCGCTTTCGGTGGCCCTCGCGCTCGCGGCCGCCTTGCGATCCGGACGCGCCACCGCTCGGGAACTCACCGCGGCAAATCGGCGATGGCAGCGAAATGCTCAGCGACCGGTCATCGCCGATGCTCACTTCGAGATCTATCAAAGCGTGCTGGGCCCAGCGGAGGGCAACTGATGGACCGGGATCGGTTGCGGATCGTCGTCATCGCTCCGGTGCGCTATCCCATCGCGCAGCCGCATGCGGGCGGGCTGGAATCCTCGATCTGGAACCACATCAATCACCTCAAGGCACTGGGCCACATCGTTACCCTGTGTGCGGTGGCCGGGTCTGATTTCATCGAAGATGGGCCACCGATTTTCACGCTGCCGGCGGTAACGTGGCCGGACCCGACTCTGGCCACCGATATCACTTATCCGCCAGGCTATCTGGTGCGCGTCCGCACCGCGATGAATGAAGCACTGCGCTGGATCTCCGAGCGGGCCGAGCAGTTCGACATCATCGAAAACCACTGCCTGCACGGCTGGCCGCTGGAGTGGACGGGTCGCATCGGATTGCCGATGGTGACCAATTTGCATACCCCCGCACTGCCGGATCTGGTCAATGCACACCGGGTGGCCGGCGAACCACGAAGCTCATTCGTCGCGGTCAGCAGCCACACCGCGGATGAATGGGCAGTGCACGATATCAACTCCACCGTGGTGCAAAATGCTGTCGATCCAGATCTCTGGATGTTGGGGCCGGGTGGGAACGACCTGGTGTGGTTCGGACGGATCGTTCCCGAGAAAGCACCTCACCTCGCAATCCAAGCAGCCGCCCGCGCCGGCCTGCGCATCCTGCTGGCCGGCCGAATCGGTGATGAGCAGTATGCGGCGGATCATTTCTGGCCTCTGCTGGGCCCGGACGCCCGCTACCTCGGCCCACTGCGTCAGGTCGAGTTGGCCAAACTGGTCGGACAAAGCGCCTGCGCACTGATCACCCCGCTGTGGGACGAACCTTTCGGTTTGGTGATCGCGGAATCCCTGATGACCGGAACCCCCGTGGCGACATTCGGCGTCGGGGGGATCCCGGAAGTCGTGGCCGGGATATCGGGCGCTATTGCGGTCGCTGCTGAGGATGTCGAGGCATTGGCCGAAGCCGTTACCGCTCTGATCGCTCGCCGGTCTGGGGATAGGTCTCGGCAGGAGGTCAGACAAGTAGCGGTACAACGCTTTTCCATCGAAACGCGAGTTCGGCGGCTGATCAACCTGTATCTCGCCCAGATCGACGAGTTCAACTCGGTGGGGTCGGTCCGGTGAGGGCGACCCTGGGGTGGTACGTACACCACCACGGAACCGGCCACCTGATGCGCTTCTTGGCAGTCCGACCGCACTTGGACTGTGATGTGGTTGTGTTCAGCAGCCTGGCCGCCCCCGATGCACTTCCGGCCCGCACCCGGTGGGTGCACCTACCCGTCGACAACGATGAGGAGTCGGCCGGCTTCCGCACCCCCCAGGCCGATGGACTCCTGCACTGGGCCCCGCTGCGACACCGCGGTTATCAGAGCCGGATGTTCACCCTGACTGCAGAAATCGAAAGATCCGGCTGTCAGGGCTTTGTCGTTGATGTTTCGGCTGAAGTCACGCTGATGTCCAGGCTTCTTGGCCTGCCGACGGCAATTTTCACCCAGCCCGGTAACCGAGTGGACCTGCCACATCAAATGGCATTCCGGGCATCGGCCAGCATCATCGCGCCCTGGCCGGAGACCGTAGAACCCGCCGGCGCCCTTAGCCCCTGGCTCGACAAGGTCCACTTCGTTGGTGGCATCTCACGCTTCGATGGACGCGCGAAACTCGGAACCAAGATTCCTGGCCAGGTCGTGGTCCTCGGCGGTGGCGGCGGTTCGGCCATCACCCCGGCGGATCTGCGGTCAGCAGCCGAGGCCACACCTGACCAGAGTTGGACCGGTATCGGTATCGGGGGCGCCGACACCTGGGTCGCCGATCCCTGGCCCCTACTGTGCCAAGCCGAGACCGTGGTGTCGCTGGGCGGTCAGAACGCGGTCGCTGATCTCGCCGCAGCCGGCGCGGCCGCGATCGTATTGCCGCAACCACGACCCTTCGATGAGCAATTGATGACCGCACAAGCACTGGCGAAGTCCGGACTGGCGGTGACACTGGATCGGTGGCCATCGGCCGCCCAATGGCCGACCGTGTTGGCTGCCTCCGCATCGCTTCACCGGCAGTGGTCGCGGTGGAACGTCACCGCCGCGGCGCAGCGAGCAGCCTCGGTTGTGGGTGAGTTACTTCAATGACCCAACACCCGGCCTGCCGCGCAGCCGTCATCACCTGCTGTTCGCAGAACCGCTGGGATCACCTGATGCATCAACGGGATGCCTTGCAACAACAGCATCCAGAGGTCCCCCATTTTGTGGTGTGGCTGGACGAGGGGTCACCACCGAGCGTTCCCGGAGCTACCGTGATACTGGTTCCACCCGGCCCCGCTGGTTTCCGCCTGTCGGCCGCCAGAAACCATGGAGCAGCGGCCGCAATCAGCAACGGTGCAACACTTCTCGTCTTTTTGGATGCAGATTGCGTTCCAGGTCCGAATCTCCTACCGCGTTATCTTCAAGCGGCGCGGGACTACCCGAGCGCGGTGCTCTGTGGACCGGTCACCTACCTGGCCGAGGACTTCGTGATGTCGACCTCGGTCGACCTCGCCGCTGCCACCCGGCCGCACCCGGGTCGTCCCGCACCCGCGGACGGTGCAACCGTGGCCGCCACCGAAG
>JBBSUU010000122.1:0-8119 GCA_038234115.1 Mycobacteriales bacterium | reverse complement strand
GACGCCGACCAGGTGAGGCTGCTCGGCGCCACTCGGGTCCGCCAGTTGGCAGAAGAGTTGGGTATCAAGCCGACCAAGACCTTGGGTCAGAATTTTGTGCATGACGGCAATACCGTCCGCCGGATCATCTCCCAGGCCGAGTTGCGCCCGGAGGATCAGGTATTGGAAATCGGCCCCGGACTGGGATCACTGACGTTGGGTCTGCTGGACGTCGCGGCCGGCGTGACGGTGGTTGAAATCGATCCACGGCTGGCGGGCCGGCTGCCCAGGACGGTGTCCGAGCAAGCGCCACATTTGGCGGCCAAACTTCGGGTCATCACCGCCGACGCCATGTCAGTGCGGGCAGCGGATCTGCCGGAGAACCCGACAGCTCTGGTGGCGAACTTGCCGTACAACATCTCGGTCCCCGTGCTGTTGCATCTTCTGAGTGAAATACCCTCTATCCGGCGAGTGCTGGTAATGGTGCAGGCCGAAGTGGCCGATCGCCTGGCCGCCGGTCCAGGCTCCAAAACCTACGGCAGCCCATCGGTGAAAGCCTCCTGGTACGGCGTGACCAAAAGAGCCGGTGCGATCGGCCGCAATGTGTTCTGGCCGGCACCGAATGTCGATTCCGCTTTGGTGGCGATAGATCGTCACGATGTTCCCACGGAAGGCGATCGTGCCAAGGTCTTCTCGGTTGTCGATGCCGCGTTCGCCCAACGTCGCAAAACTTTACGGGCCGCCTTGGCCGGGTGGGCAGGGTCTCCGGTCAATGCCGAAGCAATCCTGCGCCGAGCCGGTATTGACCCGAGCGCCCGCGGTGAGACCCTTGATTTCAAGGCCTTCCGGGCTATTTCGCAGGCAGCCACTCCAGCGGTGACGGGCACCGAAAACTCGGCTTCGTCGTGACTGCACCGGTCAGCGTGCGGGTACGGGTACCGGCGAAGATCAACCTGCACCTGGGTGTCGGCGATCTGCGGGCCGACGGTTTCCACGAGTTGGTGACGGTGTTCCACGCGGTGAACCTGTTCGACGAGTTGACCATCGTGCCCGCCACTCGATTGATCGTGAAAACCACTGGGATACAAGGTGTTCCCACCGGATTGAACAATCTTGCGGGCCGCGCCGCCAAGCTGCTCGCCCAACGCTGCGGCATCAAATCAGCGGTGTCCATCGAGATCAAGAAACAGATTCCGTTGGCCGGCGGAATGGCCGGTGGGAGCGCGGACGCCGCGGCAACACTGTTGGGCTGCAACCACTTATGGCAATTGGACCTGACCAGGGATGAGCTGGCGTCAATCGCGGCAGAGTTGGGTAGCGATGTCCCGTTCGCGCTCACCGGCGGGACCGCGGTCGGCACCGGGCGCGGCGAGATGATTGCGCCGGTGCTGGCCCGTCGACCACTGCACTGTGTACTGGCCTTTTCCGAAGAGGGTTTGTCCACTCCCGATGTATTTGCCGAACTCGACAAACTGCGCGCAGCCGGTCCGATCCCGCGGGTGGGACCGGTGCAAGACCTGCTTGCCGGGTTGGCGGCGGGCGATCCCACCGCACTTGCTCCCTGTTTGGGGAATGACATGCAAGCTGCCGCAGTGTCTTTGCAACCTGGGCTGCGCCGGCTTCTGCACGCCGGACGGCAGGAGGGCGCGTTGGCCACACTGGTGTCCGGATCCGGCCCGACGGTGGCCATGTTGTGTTCCTCGCAAGAGCATGCGGCGGAGGTCGCGACCGGCATTGCCGGCCCCGGTGTCTGTAAGTCAGTGCGAGTTGCAGCCGGCCCGGCCCCCGGGGCGCGGATCATCAGCGGCGAAAATTGACTGCAGTAAAATCGACTGGGCGATAACTCACCTCGCCCTAACCTCTCACCCAGCAATTACTCATCACTGACCGAATAAAGGATTCACCTCCCCATGGCCCCCGCCAATCTTGTCAATCTCGAAGCTGTCACCATCAATCTGGTGCATCGCACCCTGCTGCGTGGGATCTCCCTCGGTGTCCAAACCGGCGACAGAATCGGCGTTCTCGGTCTCAATGGCTCCGGTAAAACCACCCTGCTGAAGGTCCTCGCCGGCCTGCAGACACCGGATTCGGGCCGGGTCGCCACCGCCCGCGGGACCACGGTGGCCGTGGTGACGCAGAAATCCGAACTCGTGCCCGGTAGCACCGTGAAGGACATCGCACTGGGATCCTTCGGGGATGCCGAGCACGCCTGGGCTTCGGACTCTTCGGTGCGTTCGGTACTGGACGGCCTGGGCCTGGGCGGCATTGGTCTGGAGTCCGAAGTGGACAGCCTCTCCGGCGGTGAGCGCCGCCGGGTCGCGCTGGCCGCGGCCCTGGTCACCGACGCGGATCTGCTGATTCTGGACGAGCCGACCAACCATCTGGATATCGAAGGCGTCGCCTGGTTGGCCGACCACCTGGTGGCGCGCAAGGGCGCTTTGGTCGTCGTCACCCACGATCGCTGGTTCCTCGACGCTGTTGCGACCCTCACCTGGGAAGTCGTCGAAGGTGACGTTCACATCCGCGAAGGTGGTTATTCCGACTGGGTTTTCGCCAGAGCCGAACGCCTGCGGCTCTCCGATGCGGCCGAAGAACGGCGCAAGAACCTGGCTCGAAAGGAACTGGCCTGGCTGCGGCGAGGCGCGCCGGCACGTACCTCCAAGCCGAGGTACCGGATCGAAGCCGCCGAGGTCCTGATCGCCGATGTACCCGAACCGCGCAATACCGTTGAGTTGCAGGCCTTTGCCAAACGTCGCCTGGGCAAGGATGTGCTCGACCTGGAGGGCGTCACCGCCGGGGTGCCCACGGGGCCCGGTGACGACGCCGAACGGATCCTGCTGGACGACGTGACCTGGCGGATCGGTCCGGGCGATCGCTATGGGATCGTCGGAATCAATGGCTCCGGTAAGTCCACATTGCTTCGCGTGCTGGTTGGCGAACGAGGGGTGATATCGGGTGTGGTCAAGCGGGGTTTGACCGTTCGCCTGGGGTATCTGTCTCAGGAGGTACACGAACTACCCACCCAGATGCGGTTGATCGAAGCCGTCACCGATGTTGCGCGAGTGGTCAACCTGGGAGGCAAAGACCTAACGGCGGGCCAACTCTGCGAGCGATTCGGGTTCACCAACGAACAGCAGTGGACCAGGGTGGGGGAGCTCTCCGGCGGTGAGCGGCGACGACTGCAGTTGCTGCGGATCCTGATGGATGAACCCAACGTTCTAGTGCTGGACGAACCGACCAACGATCTTGATACCGACACGCTGCTGTCGCTGGAGGATCTGCTCGACGCGTGGCCCGGCACCCTGCTGGTGGTCTCGCACGACCGGTACCTGGTCGAGCGGGTCTGCGACAACGTGGTGGCGCTGATGGGCGATGGGAAAATCAGCCAGCTCGTCGGTGGGGTCGAGGAGTACCTGAAGCGCCGGCGGGCGATGGCCGGCGATGAAGTCAAGGTATCCGGTTCTGCCCCGGCCTCGGCGACTGCCGACTCCGGTATGGATGCCAACGCAAAGCGGTTGCTGCGCAAGGACATTCAGAAGCTAGAGAAAAAGCTCGAATCGTTGGACCGGAAGGAAACCACGACCCTGCAGAAGCTGGCGACGATCGGCGCCGACTTCGAGACCGCGGCTTCGTTGAATGCTGACCTGGCGCAGGTACGCGGCGACAAGGACAGTGTCGAGCTGGAGTGGATGGCGCTCTCCGAGCACCTCGAAAACGGCTGACCAGCACCGACGATCAAGCAGCTTGTTCGAGGACCTGGCCTGTTGTTGTTCGAGCGAGTTGCTCGGCAACACCGTGATCCACACACCGGGTCGTGCACCGGGTGCTGTGTGCTTTTACGTTCCCGAGCTCCGGCTCGAGATCCCGCCCAACGGTCAGTAGGTCGCCGCTGCCAGCCGCTCGATGGCCTCCCGCTGCGGTGACGATACCGATGCGCCCGCAACGGTGGTCGCCAAAGCTCCCGCACAACAGGCGAACTGCACCGCCTGCAGTGGCTCCATGCCCTGCGACCAAGCGACGGCCAGCGCCCCGGCGAAGGCGTCACCGGCCCCGGTGGTATCCACCGGCGACACCTTGGGAACGGCCACCTCGAATTCACGTCCATCCGGTCCCCGGTAGCGGGCACCCTTGCTGCCCAGGGTGACGATCAGGTGTGGAACCTGTTGGGCTGCCTTGCCGATCACGGCGGCCTCACCTTCATTCACGATCAAGACGTCGGTGGCTGCAATCAACTCGGGCGGAAGTTCCCGTACCGGCGACGGGTTCAGCAGCACGCTGACACCGGCCCGCCTGGCGATCACGGCCCCAGCGACCACCGTCTCCAAGGGGATCTCCAGTTGACAGACCAACATCGCCGACTCGGCAATACCCTGCTCTTCCTCCGGAGTCAGATTCAGGACCTGTGAGTTCGCCCCCGGCACCACCACGATGAAATTCTCGGCGTTGGAATCAACCGTGATTGCTGCAATACCGCTGGCCCCGGAAACCCTGCGCAGCAAGGATGTATCGACCCCTGCCTCGCCCAGGGTCCCGGCGAGTTGCTCACCGAACCTGTCATCGCCGATAGCTCCGATGAACAGCACCTGACCGCCCGCTTTGGACGCAGCGATCGCCTGATTGGAGCCCTTGCCGCCGGGAACCGTGCTGAACCCATTGCCCAGCAGGGTCTGGCCGGGCTCGGGAAGCTTGTCCGATGTCACCACCAGGTCCATGTTCACACTGCCCAGAATGGTGATCACGGCAGAACCGGACGCGGCCACGGCTACTCCTTCGCAAGTCATGACGGGTGGGATCTCAGTTTAGTCGGTAAGTCCCGCTTCCTCGGTGGGGTGGCCGCGCCGCCAGCGGCAGCGTTGGGACTCGACCTCCTGCAATAAGCTGGGCGGCATGAGCGAGTTCATTGCGGCAATCTGCCAGGCGGCCACCGGTGACGCCGGGATGGTGACCGGCGAGCCAGGAGCGGCCACCCGCACCACGTGGGCGCAGATCCATGAGGCCGCCCGCCGCGGCGCCGCCGCGTTGGTTGCAGACGGTCTGCGACCCGGCGAAGCGGTGGCAATTCTTGCTGCTGATCCGCTGGAGGTTGCCCCGGCGGTGCAGGCCGTCTGGTTGGCCGGCGGGTCGGTGACGATGCTGCATCAACCAACGGCGCGTACCAACCTGGCCAACTATGCTGCCGAAACCATGCACGTCCTGACGGTGATTCGGGCCGGGCGCATCATTTTGGGTCGGCAATTCTCCGATGTGGCAGCCATGCTGGCCGGCACCGGGGTGACCGGGCTGCCGGCGGCGGATTTGGCCGCACACCCAGAATTGTTGCCCTCCCCGGTGGCTGTTTCGCCGGACAGCACGGCGCTACTGCAACTGACTTCTGGGTCCACCTCCGCCCCCAAAGCAGTCCGAATTTCGCACCGCAACGTGTGGGACAACCTGACCGCGCTCCAGCGCAGGGCCGGCATCGTTGCCGGCCAGGACGTCATGGTGTCGTGGTTACCGCTCTTCCACGACATGGGGATGGTCGGTTTCCTGACGTTGCCGATGACGATGGGTGTGGAGTTGGTCAAGGTGACTCCGACCGATTTCCTGCGGGCGCCGTTGATGTGGTTCGAACTGATCTCCAAATACGGGGGAACCCACACTGCGGCACCGAACTTCGCCTACGCGTTGGCGGGCCGGGTACTGGCGAAGGCGGAAGGCTTGAATCTGTCGACCCTGCGATTCGCGCTCAACGGCGCCGAACCGATCGATGTGGCTGCCGTCCAAGGCTTCCTGCGGGCCGGTGCCCATCTGGGGCTGCCGCCGACCGCGATGGTGCCGGCCTACGGAATGGCTGAGGCCACCCTGGGTGTCAGCATTCACGTTCCGGGGGAGCCGTTGCGCGTTGACGTTATCGACGCGGTGGCACTGGAGTCGCAGATGAGGGCGATCCCGGTACCCGCCGACGCCCCGCGAACCACCGACGGCGCGGAGACAGTTCGCGCTTTCCCGACTCTTGGCCCACCGCTGGACGGTCTTGAAGTTGTTGCTCGGGATGAGGACGGCAACGAATTGGGGGAGCGGGAGGTCGGCACGCTCTTCGTCCGTGGAGTTGCGGTAACTGACAAATACCTGACCGATGATGGCGTCCAGCCAACCCAGGGCGCCGATGGCTGGCTGGACAGCGGCGATCTCGGCTATCTCGTGGACGGCCTGGTGGTGGTCTGCGGCCGGGTGAAGGACGTGATCATTATGGGTGGACGCAATATCTACCCCACTGATATCGAGCGCGTCGCAACCAGCGTCGAGGGGGTCCGGGCCGGTAATGCGATCGCTGTTCGATGGACAGCGTCGGGCGGGCGCGAATCCTTTGCCGTGGCTGTGGAGTCCCGCTCGGCCGATGATCCGGTAGCGGCAGCAGACATCGCCAAAGCGGTGCGCTCGGCCGTCACCACCGCCATCGGCGCTCGCCCGGCCGAGGTTCGGGTGCTACCGGTCGGGTCGATTCCGAAAACCCCGTCGGGCAAACTTCGCCGTTCCGCCGCGATCGCCCTGATCACCTGAGGCACCCGGTCGTTTCCGGGCGGCAACGGCGCGTACCCGCCGTACCCACCACGACCACTTCGCCCTGGACGTCGGCGGCTGTCCAACAGCAGTCGCCGCGCGATCGAAAAGGTCCTCGATCAGGGCATCGTGCAGCCAACGGGTCGCCAACGGCCAGCTCAACCGGGCGCAACCCGTTGCTCGACCCGCCAGCGCGGTCGATCCAGGATCAGCGGTGGCCAAGCGGCCGGCCACAGGGGGTTGCCCGCCTCGGCAATGTGATCGAACAGCGCTCCCAGCGCCGCCGCCGAGCAATCGATTTCTCGAGTGGACTAGCCGCCGTTGCTATCGAACCCATCGCGGCCAGGCTCGGCGCTACCAAGGGCAGTGGCTATTGGCATTTCGCCAACCGAGCTGCGCTCGTCGAGGCCACCCTGCAGCGGTGGGAGCATCAGACCGAAGAGATAATCGAGCGAGTGGATTTACAGCAGGACCCATTGGTCCGGCTCCGTACCCTCTTGACCACCGTCACCGATCAGCGTGGACCGCAAGCAGTCGAACTGTCCCTGCTGGCAAGTGTGGATGATCCGGCGGTCGCGCCGGTGGTAGAGCGGGTGATCCGGCGGCGAATCGCCTATACTCGAAAGCTGTTTCTCGACTTGGGTTTTGAGTCGACCGACGCGGCCGATCGAGCGCGGATGGCCTATGCCATGTACGTCGGGCACCCGCAACTTGCCAGAACGCTGCCGGGGGCCATCCCGCCGGGAAAGCAGCTCTCCAGTTACTTGGATTCGATTCTGGATCGCCTGCTGAGCCGCTCGCCTGCTGAGCCGGTCGGACTGCTGAGCCGCTGGGACTGCTGAGCCGCTGGGACTGCTGAGCCGCTGGGACTGCTGCGTTGGTCGCACTGAGGAGTCGCTGGGACAGCTGATCCAAACCCCTGAACCGCTGGGGCGTCAGTGCAACCGGTTCTGGGCGTCCACCAGACCGAGTTCGAGCAGTAGTCCGACGGCGTCGACGGTGTATTCCAGTTCCAGCGCAAGCTCTTTGCGTTCGGCTGCCGAGAAGTCTTTGAGGACGTAATCGGCTGGATCCTGGCGGCCGGGAGGGCGCCCGACACCGAAGCGAACGCGCGAATAGTCTTTGGTGCCAAGACTTGTCGATATCGACTTCAGCCCATTGTGGCCGCCCTCACCGCCGCCGGACTTCAGCCGGATAGTGCCGAAAGGCAGATCCAGCTCATCGTGGATGACGACCACATCGGTCGGGTCGATCTTGAAGAAGCGGGCCAGCCCGGCAGTGGCGCCACCTGAAAGGTTCATGTAGGAGCGAGGTTTGGCAATCACCAGCCGAGTGCTGCCCAGTCGACCTTCGCAGATGTCGGCGCCGGCCTTGTGTGATTTGAACTTTCCACCGATCTTTGCGGCCAGCAGATCTGCGGCCATCGCACCAACATTGTGCCGGTTGCCGGCGTACCCCGGCCCCGGATTGCCCAGACCGACAATCAACGCAAGTTCTTGTGGCATCGGCATTTCCTCAACTATTAAGAAACGGGGTGTGGCCCGCCCCCCACGCCCCCCGCCCCCCCCCCCGACCAACAATGGTAAAAACAGCCGCGCCG
>JBBSUU010000121.1:0-8179 GCA_038234115.1 Mycobacteriales bacterium | reverse complement strand
TTCTCCTTGTTGGGCAGGGTCTTGCGGGCGGCTCGAGCCGGAGCCGCCGATTACATTTGACCGGCGCGAATGATAGGTCGCGCGGGACTTCCCCCAAGGATGTTAGTCCCCCGGCACCGCCGGGGAATTGCTAGTGCGTCGACCTGGACGGCGGTGTGTCCTGGTCCGCACCGTCGGCCAACTGGCCGAGTTCCACCAACTCGGCACCGTGCAGCGCCAGGTAGGCCTTGGCGCCGCTGTCGCCGCCCACGCCGCTGGCGATGGCTCGCCAGTGGTCGCGCCCGAGAAGGACGGGGTGACCGATAACTCCTTGGAAACTCGCTTGCATCAGCACCTGCGTCAGCGGCACCCGGGTCGATGACCCATAAACCTGCTCGACGAAATGAGCGATTACCTCGGCGGTGACACCGGGGAGGTCGACCAGCATCACCACCAGTGCCTGCACCTGGGGCGGCAGCAAAAGACATTGCTGCAGCCCGGCCCGGAGGCTCGCGGCCATTCCTTGATCCCAGTCCGTGTTGACCACGACCTGGGCGGATTCGGGAATGAGCGGCGCCGCCTGATCTGCTGCTGCCCCGATGACGACTACGAGCGAGCTGCACCCGGCCTCGGAGAGTACCCGACAACCCCGGGTCACCCATGCCTCACCGGCCGAAAAGACGAGCGCCTTCGGCATCCCGTAACGGCGACCGCCGCCGGCCGCCAACAGCAGCCCGGCCAGCCGATCGTCAGGCGGAGAGCTCAGCGGTTGATCACCGTGCTCGGGTGGACGTAGGGCAGGTCGGCCGGGTCCAGCGGAAAAGTGGTGTCCCCGAACGGCGACAGCGCGCCCTGACGGTCGGAGTTCAATTCGGTAACCGGGTGGCTACCGTCGGACGGATCCGGCCAGGTCGGATCGACACCTTTTTTGCGCTTACCGGACACCGGAGCCCTCCTCATTAATTAGTCCAAGGCACCTGGTGGGCGCTCATGGGTTCGGCCGACCGGGGCCGACTACCGCCATTCTCCCCTACCCGGAGCACCGCGTCCACAAGGGCCGGATATGACACCGGAGTTGACTGTCAGCGCGAGCCACTATCGTTGGACTCGCGATGCTTACCTCAACAGATTGGTTACGCGGGCTGGACGAAACCGCGCTGGTGGCGCTGTTGCGCGCCCGTCCGGATCTTGCGGTGCCCTCACCGACCGATCTCCAGGCCCTGGCCCGTCGCCTGGACACCCCGCCGTCGGTGTGGCGGGCGATGGAGTCGTTGGACCAGTTCGGTATCCAGGTGCTCTCGGCTCTGGTCCTGCTCGATGCGGAGAAGGCGGAAGTTTCGCCGTTTCAGGTCCAGGCGATGGTCGGTCGTGGCGCCACCAAGAAGCAGTTGCTGGCGGCGTTGAAGCGACTGGAAACGCTCGCCCTGGCCAGGGGCCGTGAAGGACTGATGGTGCCTCGCGTGGTGGCGGAATCGTTGGGACCGCATCCGGCCGGGCTTGGCCCGACCACCGATCTGGCGGCCGACGAGGTCGCCGAACGTGTTGCCCAGGTGGACGAGCGCGCATTGGGCATTCTCAATCGGCTCGCCGATGGCCCACCGGTAGGAACCGTGTCGGCGGGTGCGGCGATCGCACCGGTGGTCAAGGACCTGGTCTCCCGGGGGTTGTTGATCGCCAAGAGCCCGACAACTGTTGAATTGCCAAGGGTCGTCGGCATCCACTTACGGGGCAAGAATCCGCTTGGACCAATTCTGGCGCAGCCGGTGCACCCGGATCCGGCACAACCGGGGGTCAGCACGGTCAATGGGACCGCCGGCGGACAAGCTCTGGAACTACTGCGCCTCTTGGCCAGAACCCTGGAGTTGCTCAGCGCAACCCCCCACCCGGTACTGAAGTCCGGTGGTCTGGGCGTCCGCGAATCACGAAGACTGGCAAAGGATCTCGACGTCAACGAGGGGATGTCCAGCCTGTACATGGAGTTGCTCGCCGCCGCTGGATTGATCACCGGGTCTCCTGGGACGGATAACCGCGGTACCAAGGTGTGGACCCCCACCCACAGTGCCGATGAGTGGTTGCAGGCACCGGATGAGCAGGCCTGGGCGCTTATGGCGTCGATCTGGCTGGATCTTCGGCGAGACCCAGCCCGGGCGGGCACCCGTGATGCCAACGACAAGACCCTCAACACTCTGGCGCCGGAACTGACCTGGCTACGGGGGCCGGCCGATCGTCGCTGGGTTCTGCAACCCCTGGCCGAGTTGCCGATCGGCAGCGGCTGGAGCCCGGACAAGCTGACCCTCGTCCTGGGCTGGCGCTCACCTCTGCGAGGCGCCGATCGACGGGACCGCGTGATCTCCTCGGTCCTGGGGCAGGCCACCGCTCTGGGTATCGTCGCGTTCGACTCGCTGAGTTCGGCCGGTCGGGCTTTGTTGGCCGACCGGGATGACGTGGCGGCAGTGCTGGCCAAATCGCTGCCCACACCGGTAGAAACGATTTTGGTCCAAGCCGATCTGACCGTCATCGCCCCTGGCCGGCTGACCCCGGCGCTGGCGGCCGCGTTGGCGGTCGCGGCCGAACTCGAGTCAGCCGGATCGGCCTCGGTCTACCGGGTCACCCCGACCAGCATCCGCCGCGCGCTGGACGCCGGCATGTCCAGCGGCGAGCTACATCGCCTCTTTACCGACCATTCCACTACCGACATCCCGCAGGCCCTGACCTATCTGATCGATGACATCGCCCGTCGGCACGGTGTACTCCGGACCGGCCAGGGCGAGGCCTACCTGCGTTGTGAGGATCCGGTGCAAATAGATCAGGCCATTTCGCAGATGGCGGCGGTGGGGATTCTGCTTCGCAAACTCGCGCCGACAGTGGCCATTACCGGCACCGGGCTGGACGAACTCATCGTTGAACTTCGCAAGGCCGGGTTGGCCCCCGCTGCCGAGGACGAGTACGGAGCGATCATCCAGCGGCGGCAAGCAGTCCATCGCGCGAAGGCCGGCCTGGTCACCCACCAGCGCTGGCGAGAGCCGGCCGCTCCCAGTGCGGATCAGCTCATCGCTCTGGTGGCCAGAATGAAATCAGCGGACGGATCGGAACTATCAACGCCCCAGTCGCCGTCGGAAGCGGTGGCTGAACTGCGTGCCGCCGCCGATAGCCGCGGTTCGGTCTGGATCGAATACGTCAACACCGAGGGCGCCTCAAGTCGACGCCTGATCGAACCGCTGGCCATTGCCGGCGGCATGGTTTCAGCCTTCGACCGGCTCAGCAAACAGATGAGAACTTTTGCGTTGCATCGGATTACCGCAATTCAGACAGCCGCGCCGACAGATACGCCCTGACCGCCCAGGGCTGGTGATAATGAGTCACGGCGGCCTTGAATCAACCGCCGCTGTTGGTTTGTCCACGATCCGCAGGGCGTCCTCGACGATGCTGCGGACAAGGGTGGGGGTAGCGCCCAAGGTGAGCGCTTGCGAAACCAACGCCATCACCACCGAACGCAGGTGCTCGTCGGACGCGGCCTGGACCGGCGTCAAAGGCCGATCGGCGACCCGAGTGCCGGCGCCCCTACGCGAATCTACAAGACCAGCGGTTTCGAGTTCGCGATAGGTCCGGGCAACCGTGCCAACAGCCAAACCGAGGTCGCCTGCCAGTTGGCGCAGCGACGGCAGGCGAACTCCGGGCGACAACGTTCCGGTGCCGATGAGCAGACAGAATTGGCGGCGCAGCTGCTCATAGGGCGGCGTCGGGTCGTCGGTGGACACGGTGATCTCGAGGTTCATCAGGCTATTACCGCGGCTGCACGACGAGATGGTCCAAAAAGTGTCGAGAGGCACCAGAGGACCAATACCAGACTGCAGGCGGCGAGCGCGAGCATCGTCCAACCGGCTACCCGCCACCACATCGGAGCCAGTCCGATTCCGATCAGGGCGCTCGCCGCAGTCAGGCAGAAGCCGACCAGCGGTATGCCGATGGCAATCCCCCACGCTGCCGTGACAGCCTCGGCGGAGCGTCGGCGATGCTCGTTGTCGACGACCCGATCTCCGTTCGCCGGTCGTCGCACAACAATGATCAGGACCAGCGCGGTAACGACGGCTGCGACCGACAGAGCGACTGCCGCCGGAATCGTGTAATAGGAGCCCGGCCACGGGCCGTGACTCGCACTACGCGTGGGATCGGGCGTATAGGCGAGTGAGCGCCCGGCACGCTGCTGGTCATCCGCCGACCCGCCGGCCGTGGTCGCGACCATTACCACTACGAGGATCGCGGTGGCTGCAGTCACCACCCGGCCCAGGGTGCGAGGACGGTAGCCGTTGATCGTTCGCGGCTGAACACTGGCGTGGCGCTGAGTTCCCTGATCAGGTCGTAGGAGCAGCTCACCGGCCAGAATGCCGGCGAGTACGCCCAGCCCAAAGGCCACGGATGCCAGCAGGGGGCCACGGCCCAGATTCCCCATCGCCATAGCGCCCGCAGCGAGCAGGACACCCAACGCGATACCGGCGCTGCGCCAGCGCGTCAGCAATATCGTCCGCGGATCTGATGTCCTTGCGGCATCGCGGTCGCTGCTTCGTCGGACGACTGCGATCACCAGGAAGCCCGCGCATCCGAGCAGAAATAGCACACCGGTCACGGCGCCCTCTTGTGTCAGTCCATTGATACAAATGAGGCTAGGCCGCCCGACCGATTGTGTCAAATGATTGTGACAAGTTGTAGACGGCGTCTCTGTGCAACGGCAATGAGGGGCGTGCGCGACCAGTGGAAACAGCGTGCGACACCAATGAAAACAGCGTGCGCCGGCACCTGCCGACCGATAGAAAATCGAGGCGTCTTCACTGCGTTGAGATGTGGCAGTGCTAAGGATTTTGGACCAGGCAGATCACTTCCAACTCGCTCCGATGCACGAGCACCTGCTCTGTCCGGGCCGGGCACTTACCCTGGTCCAGTGAGTTGGTGATGACCTCAACCACCTGATACAGCCCGGCAAGTTGACTGGAACACGGTTCCTTTCCGACATCGCTACCCTCGGCGGCATAAAGGCAGTCCCCCACCCGGGCCACATAATTCACGCAGAGAACAGCATTTCCCACCGCCAGGCCGGCATCCGGCACATCTGTGGCGCAGCGGGTGTAGTCGGATGTATCGTCGAAACGGCTGATCACCCGGAACTCGGCTTCGACTGTGTCGCAGCCGACTTCTGATGGCAGCAGCGTTCCCAAGGTCAAACAATCGCCGACGGCAATGTCATCGTTGCGCACAACAGCGGTCGCCCAGATGACCGCGGTCAGAATCACCGAGATGATCAGCCCGATGACGAGCGTCCCGAAGTGCTTGCTGCCGCGCATTCGACGCCATCGGGACGAACTTTTTTGCTGGGAGTCGCGGTAACTGCGCGGCGCCAGCGGACCGGAGTGATCAGTCATCGAGATCGCCGAGGACCGATGGCCAAGCTGACCCGACTGATAGGCGGAGAAGTGACCCGGTACGGGCGCCCGCTGGATCCACTCCGAGCGGTCCGGACCCGGCGGCACCGGATACCCCATGGGCGAACCCGGCCGACCGCCCCCGATCTGCACATTTCCGACCGGACGGATCAGTAATGGGTCCAGCGCTCCGGGCCCGATCTCAACCGCCTGCCAGGCCGGCGGTGGTGTCGGATCAGTCACCACGCCATAATTGCATGCCTCGCTGAGCGGCACGAGCAGTCGATGCTGCTACCCGCGGCGGCGGGCCCGCAGAACGAGCGCCAACCCGGTGCCGAGCACCATCGCGACAAGGGACACCGCGAAAGCGGCGGAAGACCCATAGTTCTCGGCCAGTCGGCCGCCCAGGGTGGACCCGACCGAGTATCCGATCACCACTCCGGAGGCCAGCAGGGTCATCGCCGAACTGGACCGGTCGGCTGGCACCGCGCGTTCGCTCAGGCTGTAGAGCGTGATCATGGCCGGGCCGACCGCTGCACCGAGGAAGAACAATCCGACCAATAGGGCTGCCACCGAATCGATCAGCAACAGCGGCGACACCAGCAAAGCCATCCCGCCGACCGAAGCAACCAGCCGGTCCGGAAGGGAGAATCGCGCCGGCAACGCCGAGGTGGCCAACCCGGCGATAGCGGATCCGAGACCGAGCAATGCGTAGATCAGTCCGGCCGAACCGGGCGCACCGGCTGCAGCGGCCAACGACGCGGTACCGGTCTGCATGCCGCCGAAGAATGTGCCGATAGTCAGGCCGATTGCCGAGATAGCCAGTACGGCAAGGCTCTTCCAGACTGCTGTGGAAGTGGAGCCGGCCAGCCGGCGGGGGGCGGCCGAAACCGTGGGGTGCACACTGACCCAAATTCCAAAGATGCCGACCAGTACAGCGGCGACCACCACAGCAGCGGCCGGCGAAGCGATGGCCGCCAGAATGCTGACCACGGCCGGCCCGAGAACGTAGGCACTCTCATCTGCCGCGCCCTCATAGGACATCGCGGTTCCGAGGTTTTCACCGCCACCGGTCATCGTCACCCAGCGAGAACGGACCAAGGGACCGATCTGCGGGATGGTGGCGCCGGCGAGGAATGCCGTGGCCAAGGTCAGCGGCAGTGAAGCACCACCCAGAACCAGAAAGACCAGCGCAAGCGTGCTCAGCGCATTCAACGCCGACGCGACCAACATGACGGTGCGCTGACCAGTCCGGTCGGCCAGCGCGCCGATCACCGGGCCGCCGATGGCTGCACCGGCCCCGAGGGCACCGGCCACCAGACCGGCACTGGCCAAGGAGCCGGTTTCGGTGGACACCAGGATTACGGTGCCGATTTGGGTCATCGAACCGGGCAACCGCGCCAAGAAGGCGATCGGCAGGAATTCGCGTCCGGCAAGCGTCGGTAGCACCCGGTAACGGGTTACCAGGGAAGTCATATTTCTCCACAACAAGTCGGGCACCGTCCCACCCCCGGCGCCGCATACCCTGTGCTTGAACGTTCATGATATCCGCTCGGACCACCCGTCGGCCAGCACTCGGATGGCGAGTTTGATCACCCCCGCGGACCGATCATGGCCCCCCACACAGAATCAAGGCAGACTGGAATATTGCGGTCCGATCTGGGTACGGACTCCAACAGATTTGCCGGGAACAATGCCACTGGGAACTAGGATTGCCCCGGCCTACCGGGTAAGGAATTGCCTGCGTGCCGCGTTGAAGTCACCGGGGCTACCACCCCGGCCAGAGGTAACAGAGAAGGAAACACATTGACCGACGGACCATTGATCGTCCAGTCCGACAAGACCGTACTGCTGGAGATCGCGCATCCGGACTCGGCCGCGGCCAGAGCCCAACTGGCGCCGTTCGCCGAACTGGAGCGCTCCCCGGAACACATCCACACCTACCGGATCACGCCGCTCGCGCTGTGGAACGCCCGGGCTGCCGGCCATGACGCGGAGCAGGTGGTTGATGCATTGGTCCGTTGGTCGCGCTTCCCCGTTCCGCAGGCGTTGCTGGTGGACATCGTCGACACGATGGCCCGTTACGGCCGATTGATTCTTCGCACCGTGCCTGGTCAGGGACTGGTGATGGTGTCGACCGACCGGATGGTGTTGGAAGAGATCCTTCGCCACAAGAAAGTCGCACCCATGCTCGGCAACCGAATCGATGCCGACACCGTCGTGGTACATCCGTCCGAACGCGGCAATCTCAAGCAGATCCTGCTCAAAGTGGGTTGGCCGGCCGAGGACGAGGCCGGCTATGTCGATGGCGAAGCCCACGACATCCAGCTCGACCAGTCGGAGTGGACCCTGCGTGATTACCAGGCCCAAGCCGTCGAGGGATTC
This sequence comes from Mycobacteriales bacterium, assembly GCA_038234115.1. Lineage (GTDB taxonomy): Bacteria > Actinomycetota > Actinomycetes > Mycobacteriales > Nakamurellaceae > Nakamurella. Next base: position 401 of record JBBSUU010000121.1, on the reverse strand, counting down.
TGGGCCGGCGGTTCCGGGGTGGTGGTGCTGCCCTGCGGCGCCGGCAAAACCATGGTCGGTGCGGCCGCGATGGCCAAGGCCGGCGCCACCACGCTGATCCTGGTGACGAACACGGTGGCCGGGCGCCAATGGCGCCGAGAACTGATTGCGCGCACCTCGCTCACCGATGAGGAAATCGGCGAGTACTCCGGGGAACGCAAGGAGGTCCGACCCGTCACCATCGCCACCTACCAGGTGATGACGCGTAAATCGGGTGGCCAGTACCGGCATCTCGATCTGTTCGACTCCCGCGACTGGGGGCTGATCATCTACGACGAGGTGCACCTGCTGCCGGCTCCGGTGTTCCGGATGACGGCCGATCTTCAGTCCCGGCGCCGGCTCGGGCTGACCGCGACCCTGGT
>JBBSUU010000120.1:0-8288 GCA_038234115.1 Mycobacteriales bacterium | reverse complement strand
GGGTTTGGTGGCGTTGAATTCGCCGACCGCAACCCGGTGGGCGCGCGGCGGTGCGCACGACATCTACTCGAGCCAGGCACTCCATTGCGGTAGCAGCACGTCGAGTAACCCGGCCGGATTCTCTACCGCCGGAGAATGGGCCGAATCGGGCACGATGGCCAACTCGGTGCCGAGCTGTCGAGCCATCGCGGCCTGCGCCTCGTGTGGCCAGGCGTCATCATCGGCCCCGGATACCACCTGGACCGGCACCTGCTTCGCCGCAAGCTCTTTCGTCAAATCTGGTTGGCCCTGCAGGGCGGCGCCCATTCCCAGATAGCCGGCTTCAGTGGACCCGAGGAATCGACGGCGGCGAAATGCGGTGAGATCCAGGTCCTGCTCGCCGCGCAGTGCTACCGTGAGCGCCTCCCGGTAGCTGTAAGCAGCTTCCAGGCCCTCGGCGCGCAGCACCGGTTCGGCGACCCGCAGCGCTGCCAGCCGCTGGCCGGACACGAAGGCGGCCGGACCGGAACAGAGCAAAGTCAGCCCGGCAACCCGAGCCCCGGCCAGGACCGCTGACCGAGCAACCAGACCACCATAGGAATGCCCCAGCAGAACCAGCGGCTCATCACCGCGGATATCTTCGATGACTTCGGCCAAGACCTGGCCCAAAGGCGTTGGCCAATAGAGGCTTTCATCCCCGGGGCCGGGAGAGTCCAGTTGGCCGGGAAGATCAATGGCGAGTACCCGGAAACCAGCGGCCCCCAGCCGATCCAGGATCGGCGCAAAATCCTCTTTGGAACCTGTGAAGCCGGGGACCAGCAGCACCGTTGCCTGCCAGGATTGCGGAGTCACCGCCAGCGCGGCGATGCGGCCATAACGGCCCGGTAGATCCACCCGGGTACCGGTGTTCGCGGTGAGTTGACTGAAAGTCACGACTGTCAGCCAGTTCCCGGCAGGCGAATGGTGCCGCCGACCCCGGTGACCGTCTCGCCGACGGTGGCATCCTGAGCCGGCGCATCCGGCGAACGCAGTCCCACCACCGCGCTGCCCCGAGTTTCCACTACCACCGAACCAATGCTGCCGACATCGACCCTCCCGGTATAGCCGGCCCGGTCAATCGGGATCGTCGAGGTGATGGCGCCATCTGAGATGGTGGCCACAGCCAGCGAATCCGCCCGTGGAATCAGCAATTGTTGGCCGATCACTGCCGGCGTGCCCAAAACACCCGACAGGTACCACTTCACGCCGAGGTCAGCACCGCCAATAGCCAGCAGCGTGTCGCCGACCAATACGTAGCGCACCTGATCGCCAAAGGTTATGGGAGACACCGGACCAGCGGCCTGCAACGCATCGATCGCTTCGGCCGCTATCGGGATCTCGGTCCGGCTCTGCTCGACTGCCGCAGTGCTGGGAACCGCGGACTCGCTGGGCGTCGAGGTGCTGGCCGATGTCGCCGGTTCCGTTGCAGGGTTGGTGTATACCACCACTGCCGGGGTGGGCTGCGAGACCAGCACTGCGACTTTTTCAGTTGTCACCGACAACAGCCGTGCGGATGTCGATCCCAGGTCGATGGTGGCACGCGGCGCGAATTTCAGTGCGTCCCACTTCTTCTCCTTGCCCTCCGGGGAGTTATCGGGATCGTCGTAGTTGATCACCAATTGAGCGTTGGGCCCGGTGTCATCGCAGTGCTCGATGGTGGCGAATTGGGTGTCACCCACGGCGATATCGTCGAAGGTGCAGCCCAGGTGCTTGGTGTTCGGACTGGTCGGAGTCGGTTGATTTCCGTATTGAATGGTGCGGACCAGATCGAAGCGCCACAGTTCGACCAGGTCTTTGCTCACCATCCCGCCGTACGGTCCGCCGAAGACCAGAGTGGAATCGGCGGCGGTGGCGCCGGTTCGTTGACGGTCGCGTTCGCCGGTAATCGGGTTCAGCAGGCTGATTTCCGAGCAGTGATCACCCTTGGAATACGCCACCAGAACACCGCGGATCTTGCTGGTCGAAGTGAGGTCGTCGGCCTTGATGTCGCCGCTACCAATAGCGCAAAGAGCTACGTTGGAACGTCCGTAGGACCAGCGAGGTGCACCGGAGAGGTAGTCAAATGCGGTAACCGTATGGTCATCGGCCGTGATTACCGTCCCGTAGGGCGAGATCACCGGGGCAAACCGGCTGCCCGAATCGAGCTTCCAGATCTGGCCCAGCGAAGACGGCGCTAGCGTCATCGCCAGCGGCGCATTCTCTTGCGGACCGGTCGCCAGCGTCGTCGCCCGCGCATCACTGTTCACATAGATCACCGCACCGACGGCCACCACGATGGCAACAATGAGCGCGGCTATTGCGGTATCCCTACGGGTGCGCCGATCACGCAGATATCCGATCACGGAGCGAGCCTACGCACCCTTCCTTGGCTTCGGGTGCAACTACTCGGCGGCCGGCTGATCGCTTGAGGCTTCGCCGCCATCAGCGATTCCGACGGATACCGAGTCACCGGCGGCGCCACTGCGACGGCGACGACGGCGACGCGGAGCGGTGCTGCCACTGGCTGCGTCACCCGTGGCCGGGACGTCGGCGTTCTCGGTCGAATTCGAGGAGGTCTGGGCGGCATCGGAACTGTCGGAACCACCATAGGTGCGCTTGCGGGTGCGTCGCGGTCGATCCGATTTCGGCGATTCCGCTCCGTCGGCGCTGTGGCCGTCTGGGGCATGACCGTCCGGTGCGTGCCCGGAGCCGGTGCGCTTGCGCACTTGGTGAGGTTCATGCGAGCTGCGAACAGCCCCCTTGCGGGCGCGGCCCCCGGTCTCGCCAAGGTCCTCGATCACTTCGGCGTCCAGACCCTCACGAGTCCGCTGGCTGCGGGCCAACCGGCCCTTGGTGCCGGCGACGATCTTCAGATCGGCGAACAGATGCTCCGAGCTGGAATAGGTCTCGGCCGGGTCGGCAAAGTCCAGGCCCAACGCGTCGTTGATCATCTTCCAACGGGGGATGTCATCCCAGTCGACGAGGGTGACGGCGATTCCGGTGCGTCCGGCCCGGCCGGTGCGGCCGATACGGTGAATGTAGGTCTTGTCGTCTTCCGGGCTCTGGTAGTTGATCACGTGGGTCACACCTTCCACGTCGATACCGCGAGCGGCGACGTCGGTGGCAACCAGGACGTCAACCTTGCCGGAGCGGAAGGCGCGCAGCGCCTGCTCACGGGCACCCTGGCCGAGGTCGCCGTGAACCGCAGCGGCGGCAAAACCCCGTTCGACGAGCTCATCGGCCACCTTCTGGGCGGTGCGCTTGGTGCGGCTGAAGACCATCGTGAGACCACGGCCCTCGGCATTGAGAATCCGGGAGAGGAGTTCGACCTTGTCCAGCGCATGTGCGCGGTAGACGAACTGGGTGGTTGACCGGTGGGTGGCGCCTTCGGCAGCCATCTCAGCCCGAATATGCATCGGCTGCGTCATGAAGGTCCGCGCGAGCGTCAGGATGGGGCCGGGCATCGTGGCCGAGAACAGCATGGTTTGTTTGGTGGTCGGCACCATGGTCAGAACCTTCTCGATATCCGGCAGGAAGCCCAGGTCCAGCATCTCGTCGGCCTCATCCAGTACCAAAACCTTGACCGCACCCAGCACCAGGGAGCCGCTCTTGGCCAGGTCGAGCAGACGCCCCGGGGTGCCGACGACCACGTCGACGCCACCCTGCAGCGCGGCGACCTGCGGTTCATAGGCACGTCCGCCGTAGACGCTTGTCACCTTGAGGCCGATGTTCTTTGCGGCGGCCGTGAGGTCGCGGGTGACCTGAACGCACAGTTCGCGGGTCGGCACGATGATCAGTGCGCGTGGCGCCCTGGCCCCGTCCGGGGTGTTGGTGTCCAAGCTCAGACGCTGCAGCAGCGGCACACCGAAACCGAGGGTTTTTCCCATGCCGGTCCGCGCCTGCCCGATCAGATCCGAGCCCTGCAGCGCCACCGGGAGGGTCAACTCCTGGATGGCGAAGGTTCGGATGATTCCGTTGGCGGCCAACGCGGAGACGATGCGGTCATCCACGCCCAACTCGGCGAAGGTCGGCGAATCCGGCTTTACCTCGGCCAACGGCGTGGGCGCGGCATCAAGGTCGCCATCCGGCCCATCGACATCGGAGGAATCCAGCGGAACGGTCGTGTGATCGAGTTCGGCGGCGGTCAGCCGGTGTTCGGGCGAGCTGATGACTTCATGGGTAACGCCATCTTCGGCGTGCGGGTGCATTTCGTGCGTCATAATGCGGGTAGAACCTTCCTCACCGGTCGCGCGCGTACACCTGTGAGGCGAGGAAATTACTCGCCGGGCGCCAATCTCAGAATGGCAGCGAAGGAATACAGCCGAGGGCTGGTCTGCAATCACTGGGATGGCCGGGGCAGGAACACCCGCGGACACGGAACCGGATCGGCGCACCATGACGCGCGCACATTGCCGCGATGTCGAATGACATCACATGTCAAACTCCATGTTACGGGTTCGAGGCGATCTGAACGAGCAACTGTGATCAAGCCAGCGCGTCAACAGCGGGTAATGATCCACCGGAGCTGCCACCGGGGGGCTCCCGCTGCGCTGACGGCGCTTCGTTGCGCTCCGGACAGTCGGTGTGGCTAGGCTCTCTGCGGGTAGACATCACTTCACGCCGGTATCAGGCGCACGAAAGCAGGAGGCGGCAATGACGCAGGCATCGGCCTCGGGATCCGAGACGGGATCGGATATTTTTTCCGAAGCTCCGGACCGTCGGCCCTTCGAACCTGATTCGCCGTCTGTTGTGGATCTCTTGGGCGTGCTGGCCTACGGCGAGCTGTCTGCCTTCGATCGGATGTCTATTGATGCAAGGACAGCGCCGACACTCTCCGGTCGAGTGGCGTTGTCCCAGATGGCGGCCGCCGAAATGGGCCATTTCCGCTCGCTGGCAGCGCATCTGGCACGCCGCGGAGTCGACATCGAAGTCGCCATGCGGCCATTTGTCCGGCCTTTTGATAATTTTCACGACTCGACGGCTCCCCATTCCTGGCTCGAGTCGCTGGTCAAGGCTCACGTCGGTGATGGGCTGGCGGCCGATTTCTACCGCGAGATTGCCGAGTGGTTGGACCCGGAAACCCGTGATCTTGTCTTCGAAGTTCTTGGCGATTCCGGTCATTCGGCTTTTGCCGTGCGCGAAGTCCGCAAGGCCTGTGAGGCTGACCCGCGCGTCGCCGGGCCGCTGGCACTGTGGGGTCGACGTCTGCTCGGTGAAGCAATGACGCAGGCTCAGTACGTGGTGGCCGAACGTGATGCGCTGGCCGAACTGATTGTCAGCGGATCCGGCGACCTGGCCGGTATTGCGTCGTTGTTCCGTCGACTGCAGCAAGGGCATACGGGCCGGATGAAGTCACTCGGCCTGGCCTGAGCCGATCGGCCGGCAGCGCGAGTGGCGACCGCGAAGGTATCCACAGCCATGCCACAATCCGCGGCGAAGCGTGGAAGAATTGGCACCACTATGCCTGAGACCGTCACCACACCCCCCACAACAGTTGAGACCTCGGCCCCCCGGGAAGCGGCCGCCCGGCTGGCCCTGCCGCTGGTATTCAACGCACCCCGCAAGGCCAAACCCCCGGTGCACCTGGCTGATCTGACACCGGCCGCCCGTAAGGATGCGGTAAAAGCGTTGGGGCAGCCTGGGTTTCGCGCCGACCAACTGGCGCGACATTACTTCGGGGGGCTGACCAGGGACGCCGCAGACATGACCGATCTGCCGGAATCCGGTCGGCAGCAGTTTGTTTCGGCGATGCTGCCGGAGTTGCTCACGCCGGTGCGCAGTATTGCCACTGACTCCGGTGACACTCGCAAGACGCTCTGGCGAGCTCATGACGGCACCCTGATCGAGTCGGTTCTGATGCGTTATCCGGAGCGGGTCACCCTGTGCGTTTCATCCCAGGCCGGTTGTGGAATGGCCTGCCCGTTCTGCGCCACCGGCCAAGGTGGGCTGGACCGGAATCTGTCGACCGGCGAGATCGTCGAGCAGGTCCGGCTGGCGGCCAAGGCCGCTGCGGATGGCGCATTCGGTGCCCCCCAAAGACTTTCGAACATCGTCTTCATGGGAATGGGGGAGCCGCTGGCCAACTACAAACGCGTATTGGAAGCGGTCAAAGCAATTATCGGGCCGAACCCGCACGGGTTGGGCATCTCGGCGCGCTCGGTGACGGTGTCCACGGTTGGGCTGTTACCGGCGATCGATCGACTCACCGAGGAAGCACTGCAGGTGCGGCTCGCTGTCAGTCTGCATGCCCCCGATGACGAGTTACGCGACACCCTGGTGCCGGTGAACTCCCGCTGGAAGGTCGCGGAGGTACTGCAGGGGGCGGCTCGTTACGCCCAGAAGACGGGCCGGCGGGTCTCGATCGAATACGCCTTGATCAAAGAGATCAACGACCAACCGTGGCGGGCCGATCTGCTCGGAAAGGTCCTCCGCGAGCATCTGGGCCATCTGGTGCATGTGAATTTGATCCCACTGAACCCCACGCCGGGTAGCAAGTGGGATGCGTCCCCGAAGCCGGTTCAGGATGAGTTCGTGCGCCGGGTTATCGCGCAGGGAGTGGCCTGTACTGTCCGCGACACCCGTGGGCAGGACATAGACGCGGCGTGCGGTCAGTTGGCCGCGAGCGAGAAAACCAAGTAGGCCGCGTACACGGTTTCCAGCACGCCACAACGTTTCCAGTGCCGCACCACGACTGCAGCGTCTGCGTGGTGCTGCAACCGTTGTGTGTTGCTTCAATCGTTGTGTGGCCAAGACTGTGTGGCCAAGACTGTGGGGCCAAGTGAGTGCGGCCGGGTGCGGTCCGTGGGCGAATCGGTCTACGGGCGGGTTTTGCGTTCCCGACGGATCTTGACCTCGCCGCGCAGTAACCAGACAGCCATCCGCAGACCGATCCCGACCAGGTAGTAATCCTCGACGTGGGACACGTGATTGCCCAGCACCATCACGAACATGCTCAGGGTAAAGACCCACAGAATGACGCGGCTGCCTTTCGGGGCAAATTCGCGCCACGATCCGTGCCAGCCCCATTCCTCGCTCGGAGCCTCCGGGTTGTAACGCTGCACCTGCCCGTGCGAGGCGACCTCGACCTCGCCATGACCGTCATGTGCATCGTGATCAGCGGCAGGGGTAGCGCCGAACTTGACTAGCTCAACCGATGCGTCGGCCACGGGGCCCTCCAATAACGTTCTCGAGACCGGAGTCTCGTTCGAGAAATCATTCAACTGCTGTCCTGCGGTAGAGCGCGCCCGGCCGGCATCAGTGGAGCCGGCGGGAGCTTCCCCAGTTTCGCATGCGCCGGGCATTGCCCTATGACCAGGGTAAGGCAGGCGCGCCGGGCCGTTCGCCAAAAGGCGGCCGACACTGGCAGACACCACGCCGACACGGGCGGACACCATGTGGAAACCGACCCAGGTGGCTGAGAGATCGATGAGAGGAGTTTTGGTACCGCACAATGAAGGGCGTGCCTGATCCCGTTCTGCAAACCGCCCACCTCACCCACCCCCCGGTTGGGCCTGCCTCGCCTGCGGTTGCCCCTCGCCGAGTCATAGTGCTGGGCTCCACGGGCTCGATCGGGATCCAGGCACTGGAGGTCATTCGGAATAATCCAGAGCGGTTCACACTGGTGGGTCTGGCTGCCGGCGGATCAAACCTGCAGCGTTTTGCCGCCCAGGCCGCCGAATTCCCCACCGCAGAACTGGCCCTGGCCACGTCCGAGCCCGCTGAATTGCAGAACCGGCGAGTCCGCACCGGTCCGTCGGCGGCAACCGACCTGGTTGCTCGACTTGAGTGCGATGTGGTGCTCAACGGGATTACCGGCTCGATCGGTTTGGCCCCCACCCTCGCCGCCCTCGCGGCCGGTCGCACATTGGCGTTGGCCAACAAGGAATCCCTCATTGCCGGCGGATCGCTGGTCAAGAGGCTCGCCAAGCCCGGGCAGATCGTGCCGGTCGATTCCGAACATTCGGCATTGGCCCAGGCACTGCGATCAGGGACGCACGCGGAGGTGGCCAAACTGGTGCTGACCGCGTCCGGTGGACCGTTCCGCGGGCAGACAACCAACCAGCTGACCCAGGTGCGCGCGCACGAGGCGCTGCAGCACCCGACCTGGGCGATGGGCCCGGTGGTCACCGTGAACTCGGCAACCTTGGTCAACAAGGGACTGGAGGTGATCGAAGCCCACCTGCTTTTCGATATTCCTTATGACCACATCGAGGTGGTGGTGCACCCGCAGTCCATCGTCCACTCGATGGTGACGTTCATCGATGGGAGCACCATCGCGCAAGCGAGTCCGC
>JBBSUU010000119.1:0-8291 GCA_038234115.1 Mycobacteriales bacterium | reverse complement strand
GGCGGTACTCGCGCACCGGCTTGCCGAAGGCGCCGAGTCATGGTTCTTTTCGGCCTCGGTGTCGACGCGACGATCCGGTCGAAGGTTGTCCGAACTTCTCGGATTGCGCTCTGTCGTCGATCTGGGAATTGATTCCGATTCGGCTACTGCTGCTCTGTTGGTGCTGCCGTTGATCCAGACGGCAGCACAGATCTTTTCCGAAGTCCGGTAGTCGCGTCATCGCCTCGCGGGTGTTCCAGCAGTTGCGGTCATAGGTTCCAGTCGACGGGATCGGCGCCCTGCGCCTCCAGTGCGGAATTGGCCCGGGAAAAAGGTTTGCTGCCAAAGAATCCGCGTGATGCGGACAGCGGCGATGGGTGCACCGACGCGATATACGGAATCGGCCCCAGGATAGGAATCAGGGTCTGGGCGTCTTTGCCCCAAAGAATGGCCACCATGGGTTCCGCACGCGCCACGAGCGCTCGAATTGCCGCCTCGGTGATGGCTTCCCAGCCCTTACCGCGGTGCGAGGCGGGAACCCCCGGTCGTACCGTCAGCACCCTGTTCAGCAGCAGCACGCCGGCTTTGGACCATGGGGTGAGATCACCATTTGCCGGGGTTGGCAGCCCGAGATCGTCGGCGAGTTCTTTGTAGATATTGATCAGCGAGCGCGGTACCGGGCGAACGTCCGGGTCGACGGAGAAGGACAAGCCGACCGGGTGGCCGGGGGTCGGGTACGGGTCCTGGCCGACGATCAAGATCTTGACCTCGGCCAACGGCTGTTCGAAGGCGCGCAGGATCTGATCTCCGGCGGGCAGATAGGTATTGCCGGCGGCCACTTCTGCGCGCAGGAACTCTCCCATGGCCGCGATCTGCGCCGCCACCGGCCCCAGTGCCGCAGCCCACCCCGGATCCATCATCCTCGGCAGGTTCATTGGTAGTGATCCCAGCCGCCAGGGCCGTCATAAGCGGCGCCGTCCACGGTGACTCCGCTTCCGACGCGGCAGGTCCCGATCGCCACGAAGGGGGGCGGCAACGCGCTGCCCGCCGGAAAGGTGGCCACCAATGCGTGATCATCGCCTCCGGTCAGCAGCCACACCATCGGGTCTTTACCCAATGCGGAGGCCACCTCCACCAACCGCGGATTCACATCCAGCGCCGCGGTCCGGATATTGATGGCGATGCCGGAGGCCTTGGCGATATGGCCGACGTCGGCCAGCAGTCCGTCGGAAACGTCGATCATTGATGTCGCCCCGGAAGCCGCGGCGGTAATACCGGCAGCCAACGGCGGCTGCGGCTCCCGGTAGGCACCCACCATCACCGCCGGCGACCGAAAGCCACGCGACAATACCGCCAAACCCGCTGCAGCCCAGCCAATCCGGCCTGCCAGGGCGACAATATCGGAATCGCGTGCACCGGACCGCAGGACCGGCTGCGCCCCCTGCAGGTCTCCCAGCACCGTCACCGCAATCGTCAACACCTCCGAGCGCGTCAGGTCGCCACCAACCACGCCGGCTCCCACCTCGGCGGCCACTGCCTGGATGCCGCGCCCGATACCTTCGATGAGCGCGGCCGGTGCATCCTTCGGCGCCGAAATGGCCACAACCAACGCTGACGGAACCGCGCCCATGGCCGCAATATCAGCAATCGAGGCCAGCGCAGCCCGACGGCCGATCTGCTCGGGGTTGGCCCAGTCACTGCGGAAATGCACCCCGTCCACGAGCATGTCGACGCTGACCACGACCCTTCCGTCGGCGGCGGCGACGATCGCGGCGTCATCACCGGGGCCAAGCACGGTCGTTGCCGGTTGTTGCACTCCGGCGGTGACACTCTGGATCAGCGCAAACTCCCCGACATCGGCCAATGTTCTGTTCCGGCCGCCGGGTGCACCTGCGGCATCGGTCCGGCCGGTCTGGGGGGTGGTGATGGTAGGCCTCCGTGAAAGTAGTGCTGGTCAGTTGCGCTTCGCCCGCTGGGAACTATCCGTCGTGCCCCAAGCTTGTTCCATCGTGCCGCAGACAGCGGCGGCCGGACCGGTACGGCACACCTTCTGCCCGACCGAATATCAGCGGCAACCAACCGGGGGCCCCGGCGCACCCGATAGGCTGCCAGTAGTTACTCCCGTCGGTGGGGGCGGAAAATCTATTCCCCAGTCGCCGGTCAAGTCGATACAGTCCACTGCCGGCATCGCCGCCGGCGACACGCTCAACAAAGGGGTACTGCCGTGGTGCAAGCATTCATCTTGATCCAGACCGAGGTCGGCCAAGCAGCATCCGTCGCCACTGCAATTGCCGAAATCCCGGGCGTCACCAGCGCTGAGGACGTCACCGGGCCCTACGACGTCATCGTCCGGGCCGAGGCCGAGACCGTCGACGAACTCGGCAAGCTGGTGGTGGCGCGGGTGCAGAGCGTTCCAGGTATCACTCGCACGCTGACCTGCCCGGTCGTCAACCTGTAGGTCACCGCCGACCTCGCGGTTGCTGACCGACCTGCACCACCAACAAAATAGTTCCCGACCTGAAAGCGGTAGTGAGAATTTCCGATAATTCGTCGACTCCGGGCGATGCGTCCGGCTCGGTTGAATCCGTCGCGTCGGACACTGTCGATTCTGCGGCGGACGCCGTCGTTTCCAGCTCTCCCTCTCGACTTTTGATCTTCATTGCGCTCGGTGTGGTGGCGGTCGCGGTTGCCGCAGTTGCCATCCTGGCCAGCTACTTTCAATCTCAACCGGCCACTGATCCGAACGCGGCGCTGGTGGTTGGTGCGGTAGATCAGCCGGGCCAGGTCACTGCTTCTTGTCAGTCGCTGGATGCAGCGCTGCCCAATGATCTGGCCGGCCTGGCACGTCGGGAGTTAATGGTTGCCGAAGCCGGGGTCGCCGGTTGGGGACCATCGCCGGACGCGGTCGTCTATCGGTGTGGTCTCGCCGACCCGGTGGACCTGACCTGCTCCTCATCGCTCATCGAATTCAATGGTGTCGCGTGGCTGGCGTTGCCCGGCACTGACTCGACCACCTACGTCGCAGCGGACCGACCGGTCCGGGTGGCGCTGACGGTGAACAACAGCGTCGGAGTTGGTCCGGTTCAGGCACTGTCCAACGTCGTGCGGGAGGTGCTGGCAAAACGAGATGTCTGCCAGGGCGGCGCGTTGATTCCGCCGGAAGGTCCGTAGGGTCTCGACCCGGCTGTCGACCCACCTGCCCGTCCGACATGGTGCGCGGGACCAACAAACTAGCGTAGGCCGGTGCCGCGGGCTTGGGCGGTGCGCACCATGATCGTCAGCAGTTCGGCATAGTCAAGACCGCCGGCCTGCCACATCCGCGGGAACATCGAGATCGGGGTGAAACCCGGCATCGTGTTCACCTCGTTGATGATGATTTCGTCCTCACCGGTGACGAAGAAGTCCACTCTGGCCAGTCCTTGGCAGTCCAACGCCTTGAACGCCCGTACTGCCAGATTCTGCATCCGAACTGTGACCTGCTCACTGAGCTGGGCCGGAATGTCAAATGTGGCGGCATCATCCAGGTACTTCGCGGCGAAATCGTAGAAGCTGAAGTCATCACCGATATGGATCTCGGCAGTGGGCGAGGCGAGTACCGAACCATCCGGAAACTCCAATACCCCACATTCGATTTCGCGACCGACGACGGCCGCTTCGACAAGCACCTTCGGGTCGGTCATCCGGGCATGCGTGATGGCGTCGGCCAGGTCTTCCCAACGATCCACCTTGCTGACACCGAGACTGGATCCGGCCCGCGCAGGTTTGACGAACACCGGAAGTCCGAGAGTTTCGCATTCGGCTGCAGTCAGTTCGGACCGTCCTGGGCGCAACACCACCCATTTTCCGACCGGAAGACCCTCGGCAGCCAGCAACTTTTTGGTGAATTCCTTGTCCATGCCGGCGGCACTGGCCAGCACACCGGCACCGACGTAGGGCACCCCGGCCAATTCGATCAGGCCCTGGATCGTGCCGTCCTCGCCGTAGGGACCATGCAGGACGGGAAAAACAACATCAATGGCCACCGATCCGGCACCGGCGGCGGCCAGCGGAATCAATCCTGGCACCGTCGGGTCAGCCGAGAGTGCCAGCGCGGTGCCGACGGGAACCTGCGGCAGCTTCCCGTTCGTGATCGTCAGCGAGGTGCCGGCCGGCAGTTGTACCCAAGTGCCTTCCCGGGTGATGCCGATCGGGAGTACCTCGAACACGGCAGGGTCCAGGTGCGCCATCACGCTGCTCGCCGAAACGCAGGAGATGGCATGTTCCCCACTACGACCACCGAAGACAACGGCGACCCGAACACGATCAGAATTGCTGGAGCTCATAGCTGCCTACCCTACGGTCGTCGCCGTGGCTGGCGGCCGCAATCGGCTCACTCAGGCGTGTACCGCCGCCGCATCAACATGCTCACCAATTCCTTGGGCGGCAGGTTCTGATAGCAGACCTCGAAGACCGCCTCGGTGATCGGCATGTGTACCTGATGCCGTAGCCCCAGATCACGTAATGAGCGGCACGAAACGACACCCTCGGCCACCTGTCCGCTGCCGGCCTCCTGTGCCGCTTCCAGACTTACCCCCTCGGCCAGCCGGAATCCGAAAGTACGGTTACGCGACAGCGGCGACGAGCAGGTGGCGACCAGATCGCCGATACCGGCCAGTCCGGCGAACGTCGCCGCCTGGCCACCCAGGGCCACTCCGAGGTTGGTGATCTCGTCCAGTCCGCGGGTCATCAACGATGCCTGGGTATTGCGGGCCAGACCGAGCCCCTCGGCCATTCCGCAGGCCAGCGCGATGATGTTCTTACCGGTGCCGGCGATCTCCGCGCCAATCACGTCGGTGATTGTGTATGGACGAAAGTAATGGTTGGCGCTGGCCATTTGCACGGCCACGGCGGTGTCATGGTTTGTGCAGGCGACCACCGTCGCGGTGGCCTGCTCCTGGGCGATTTCCAAAGCCAGGTTCGGTCCGCTCACCACCACGATCCGGGCCGGGTCGATATGCCCGACGCTGCTGATGACTTGGCTCATCCGTAGGCCGGTACCGATCTCCACTCCCTTGGCCAGCGAAATGATCGGTATCCCGGGGGGGAGCAGATCTCTCCAGACACTCATATTCTCGCGCAGGGTTTGACTGGGCACGGCGCAGACCACCGCGTCGGCGCCGTTGAGAGCAACTTCCTCATCACTGGTTGCCGTCAGGTTCGGGGGTAGCAAGATTCCGGGCAGGTAGTCATGGTTGATCTGATCGGTGTTGATATCCCGCGCCACCTTGGACCGTCGAGCCCAGAGCCGAACCTCACGACCGGCGTCGGCCAAAACCTTGGCAAAGGTGGTGCCCCAGGAACCGGAACCCAGGACTGCCACCCGGTTGATGCGGTGGTCGAACTTCTCCGGGTTGATGCCCGGGCCGCCGCTACCCGGGCCGACACCCGGCTCGCCGGTCACTCCCCGGCTTCCGAAACCGGCTTCTCCATACCCGAAGCCTTCGGAGCAGATTCCAATTTGGGTTTGCGATAGATGAAGAATGCCTTGGGAGGTTCCTCCTGCCGCACCTCTGCGACCAGATCCCGAACAGCCCCCATGATGAGCAGCGAGACATCGCGGATGGCCCGACTGTCGACCGGTTTGCCCCGGTACTCGGAAAGATCCAGCGGCTCACCGCACTTGACCGTGATGTCCTTGCGCGGCAATGGCCTGAATTTGCTTTCCTTGACGTAGGGCACAAATACCTTCTGGGTACCCCAGGTGGCCATCGGAATCACCGAGAAATCACCTGACAGTGCCAGCATGGCGACACCGGCTTTCGGTTTCATCGGCCAGAAGTCCGGGTCGCGGGTGATGGTGCCCTCCGGATAGATGACCACCACCTGGCCCTTGTTCAATGCCGCGGTGGCAACGTCCAATACCTGCTTGCCCGCACCCGCGTCGCGTTCGACAGCGATCTGCTGGGTACCTCGCAAGATGGTGCCGGCTACCGGCACCTTCCACAGCGACGCTTTGGCCAGGAAGCGCGGCCACCGGCCGGCCTTGCGCACAAATACCGCGTTGTAAACCGGGTCCAGATGCGAAACGTGGTTGCCGACAAGCAGAATGCCACCCGGGCGCTGCAGTTGCTCCTTACCGATGAATCGACGGCGCCCGAGCAGCGCAGTGATCGGATAGAACAACACCTTGCACAGCTGAATCCAGCCGTTCGCTCTTTCGAAGAACGCGCTCCGAGCCACCATTTCTCCTTACTCACCACAGCATCATCAGATCGCGACTGCCGCTGCGCGGAACCAAAAGCCGACCAGCCATCCTTAACCCTAGGGTGTGGGGCCTTATTCTGTGGGCAGCTCACAGCCCACCGGCCCGGGCAATTGCCCGTAGTTTTTCGCCCTCGAAGATGTTTTGTTAACCGTGGGGGTTCAAGTTCGAGTCGGTTAGGGGCAACAATGGGACGCGTGACTACCAGTGAGCAGGAACAGCAAGAAACGAATGTCGCTGACGACGGCGCCAACAGCATCAACGGCACGGACAGCACCGAGAGCGCGAGTGCGCCCGGTCCGAGCCGTTCGGAGCAGTCGGAGTTGCCAGGGCAATCAGGGCAGTCAGATATGTCAGGAGCGGCTATTGCCGGTCCCAAACATGTGGACGGCGTCGAATCTCCGCTGGAGGTAGTTGAACCCGAGCACTTTCGACGGTTCGAATCCGATGCCGACGAGCAAGAGATCCCGCTGGAGTTCGAGGGGGACCTGCCGACCGACCGGTTCTACAACCGGGAGCTCAGCTGGCTCGATTTCAATGCTCGGGTACTGGCGCTGGCCGAGGATCGTGATCAGCCACTGCTGGAGCGGGCAAAGTTTCTGGCAATTTTTGCTTCCAACCTGGATGAGTTCTACATGGTCCGGGTCGCCGGGCTCAAACGTCGTCGGGAGATGGGGCTCTCGATCAGTAGCGCCGATGGTCTGACGGCCGGTGAGCAATTGGCCCTCATCTCCACGCGCACCCAGGAGTTGGTGGAGCGGCACGGGAACTGTTTCACCGACGACATTTTGCCGGCGCTGGCCGAGGCCGGCATTCAGCTCGTCCACTGGGGTCAGGTGGCCGATGAGGACAAGAACCGCCTGCAGACGTATTTCACCGATCAGATTTTCCCGGTCCTGACTCCACTGGCGGTGGACCCGGCGCACCCGTTCCCCTACATCTCCAGTCTCAGCCTGAATATGGCGATCATCGTTCGTGACCCGGAAACCGGGGCTGAAAGGTTCGCCCGGCTGAAGGTCCCGAGCAATGTCGATCGGCTCGTCCGCGTGCGTCGCGGCGAATTTGCCTACATCCCGCTCGAGGATCTGATCGCCGCGCACCTCGGAACGCTCTTCCCCGGCATGCAGGTCCTGGAATACCAAGTTTTCCGGGTCACCCGCAATGCCGATCTGGAGGTCGAGGAGGATCGCGACGAGGATCTCCTGCAGGCTCTGGAACGAGAACTGGCCAGGCGACGGTTCGGGCCACCCGTTCGGTTGGAAATTGCCGATACCACCAGCGAACGCATTCTTGATCTGCTGATCGCAGAGTTGGACGTGGACCCCGCCGACGCGGTCGAAGTACCGGGTCTGCTGGACCTTTCGTGCATGTGGCAGCTCTACGGCCTGGACCGCCCGACGCTCAAGGATGCCCCGTTCGTGCCGGCCACCAACCCGGCATTTGCCGACGGCGAAACCCCGAAGAGTGTTTTCGCCACCCTGCGGGACGGAGATGTGCTGCTGCACCATCCCTATGAATCCTTCGCCACCACGGTGCAACGATTCATCGAACAGGCCGCGGCCGATGAGCACGTGCTGGCGATCAAGCAGACGCTCTATCGCACCTCCGGTGACTCCCCCATCGTCCAGGCTCTGATCGAGGCAGCGGCTGCCGGTAAACAAGTGGTGGCACTGGTGGAGGTCAAGGCGCGATTCGACGAGCAAGCCAATATTTCCTGGGCCAAGGCCTTGGAAAAAGCCGGCGTGCACGTGGTTTATGGACTCGTCGGCCTGAAGACCCACTGCAAGACTGCCCTTGTCGTGCGTCAGGAGGGCTCGACGATACGGCGGTACTGCCACATCGGAACCGGAAACTACAATCCCAAGACCGCCCGAATCTACGAGGATCTCGGTCTGCTGACTGCGGATCCGGATATCGGCGCCGACCTGACCGATCTGTTCAATGTGCTCTCCGGGTACTCGCGACAGACCGAATATCGCAATCTCCTGGTCGCCCCGCAGTCCCTCCGCGACGGTGTGGTCAGCCGGATACATCGGGAGATCGAGCACGTCCGCGCCGGCGGTAGTGGTCT
>JBBSUU010000118.1:0-8312 GCA_038234115.1 Mycobacteriales bacterium | reverse complement strand
CTCGAAGGAATCGACGAAGCCATCGCAATCGCGGCCGGTCAGCGGCCGGGAAGTGACGCCATCAAAATGGTGATCCTGCCGCAAGGGGTCCCAGCGTGATCAGCCCTGGTGCTGCTGGCTTTTCACCCACGCTGATGGCCGGAAAGACCGTGGTTATTACAGCGGCCGGCGGCGCGATCTGCGGGGCAAGTGCGGTGATGATGGCCGCCGCCGGTGCTGACCTCGTTCTGACAGATCGTAATTCCGATCGGCTCGAGCGGGTGGCAGAGCAGGTGCGGATGAGTGGCGGACGAGTCGTTACGTTGTGCGCAGACCTCCAAAATGCGGAAACTGTCGGACGCCTGAAAGCCCTGGCAATGAGCGAGTTCGGCCGGGTGGACGTCCTCATCAACGGTCTTGGCGAACACTTGGCCTCGGCAGCTCCGATGGAAGAAACCACCGAGGACCAGTGGCAGAGCCTGTATGAAGTGAATTTGCTGCATATCTTTCGGACCTGCCGCACATTCATCGGTCTGATGAAAGCCCAGGGTTGGGGGCGAATCGTCAATTTTTCTTCGGTTGAAGGAAACCGGGCTGCCCCGGACCTGGCGATCTATGCAGCATTCAAGCGCGCTGTGGACGGCTTCACTCGAAGCCTGGCCGTTGAACTTGCCCCCTTCGGAATCCTGGTGAATGCCATCGCCGTTGACAAAACCCGGGCCCACCAGGTCAATCATTATGAGTTGCCGGCGGAGTACGCCCGCTTGGTCCCAACCTGGATCCCAGCCGGACGCTACGGCGAGCCGAACGATGTTGCCGCCATAGTGGTTTTCCTGGGGAGTGGGTTGAACACCTGGATCGTCGGCGACACGATCAACGCAGATGGCGGCACACTGGCCGCCGGTGGTTGGTACCGAACACCGGCCAGGTGGACCAACCAACCCCTGCTTACTCAATATCTCGAGGACAGCTCCGTCAACGACTCCCGTCCCCAAGCGGTGCGGTGAATGGACGTGGACATGAATTATTCAGTGCAGTTCTTCGGGCTGCCAAGCGATCAATACCTGCCGCTGACCGTTCGGGCCGAGGAACTCGGTTTTTCCGGACTATGGCTGGCAGATCACGTTGTCACCCCACGCGAGTACACCAAGGATTACCCCTACGCCGCCTCCGGAGACCCTGGGTATCAGGCAACGACACCGCTGACCGATGTGGCGGTCACCTTGGGTTACCTGGCCGGACGCACCAGCAAAATCACCTTGGGCTCCGGGGTGTTCGTACTGCCGATGCGCAACCCATTCCACGTTGCACGATCCTTCGCCGCCTTGCAGAACCTTTCCGCCGGCAGGCTTTTGCTGGGCATCGGGACGGGTTGGATGCGCGAGGAGTTCGAAGCTGTGGGGGAGAATTTCGCCACCCGTGGTGCCCGCACTGATGAAGCCCTCCAAATCCTTCGCCTGCTGTGGAGTGATTCGGAGGTGTCCTTCGACGGCAAGCACTATTCATTCCCACCATTGCATTTCGCCGGCGCACCCAGCTTGCCGATTCCATTTGTCTTCGGCGGGCACTCTCCGGTGGCACTGCGGCGCGCGGCGCGGTGGGGGTCCGGATGGTTCGGTCCCAACCTTGACCTGGATAGCTCGTTGGAGCTCATCAAGTTGGTGGACGACGCGCGAATTGCAGCCGAACGCGACGACGAGGTGTTTACCCATTACGTGCGTTTGGTCGGGGACCTGACGATGACAAATGTACATCGATACGCGCAGGCAGGTGTTGAACACCTGGTGTTCTCGCCCTTTAACCGTCCCGGTATCGGAGCGCGATTGGAAGATCGCCTCGAAGCATTAGAAGAGGTCGCTGCAGACCTTCAAATTGGTAGTCACTAAGTGTCCCGAGATGGTCTCGGGCACAGAACGGAGACAAAGATGTCACGTAGCAAAATGACGTGGGTGGCGGGTGCGGCTGCCGCAGCGCTCGTGCTGGCCGGCTGTGGATCCTCAGATGCTGGTTCCAGCACCGCCTCCGACAAGATCATCTTCGGTATGGTCACCGACACCTCGGGTGGCGCCTCGGCTTACGCCCCGTACACCGGCGGCGGAATTGAGCTCGCCATTCAGGAACTCAACAAGGCGGGCGGTATCAATGGCAAGCAGATCGAACTCATCACTGAGAGCGACGGCAGCGACACCACCCAGACGCCGACCATTACCCGGCGATTGGTGGAAAAGGGGGCACAGGTCATCCTGCTGAACTCCGGCTCGGCCTCGGCGATCGCCACCAAAAATGTCTGCGTCGAAGAAAAAGTTCTGTGTGTTGCCCCCGGTAACCTCAGCGCTGATATCATCGCTCCGCCCGGCAACGAGTTCATCTACATCCTCGGCCCGACAAGTGCCGGTATCGGCGAATCCTTCGCCAAAGGTATGACCAAAGCCGGTTACAAGAAGCTCGCCGTCATCGCCGACGATGTTCCCACCATTCAGGGTTACGTTCCCAAGCTGGTAGGCGCCATCACTGAAGCCGGTGTCGAGCAGGTGGCGCTGGAAAAGGTCGCCGCAGACGCCTCCGATGTCAGTGCTCAGGTAGCGCGAATCAAGGCTGCCGACCCGGATGTCATTTTAGTGATGTCGCTGGGTGGACAGACCGAAGCCTTGGTCCAGAACGCTCTGTTTGCACAGCTTCCCGATGTACAGCGCTTCTCTTTGGCCTCCATCGGCAACCAGCCGACCACTTGGAAACTTGCTGACAAGGGCGCCCTGGAAGGCGTCGTTTTCGCCGGCAGCATTGATGCCAGCAATGAGCGGACCACCACCTTCAAAGCCGCCCTGGCGGCCAAGGGTGGCGACTTCAGCGCCCTCACCGCTTATGGCGCGCAGGGTTACGACGGCACCATGTTGGTTGCCCAGGCAGTAAAGGGTGCCGGCGAGGGAGCCGCGCGGTCAGCTATCAATGACGCGTTCCAGAAGCTTTCCGGCTACCAGGCACATTACGGTCAGCCGTCGTTCACCCTGTCATTCGGCACCGACAAGCATGTGGGATCCGACGGAAACTGTGGTCTTGTCTTGGCCCAGTTCAATGCGGATAACGAACCCGGTGCCCCGTGGCCGGTGTTCCAGCCGTCCTGCTGATTGTGACTGGCGGGCTCGCACTCTCGAGTGTTGGCCCGCCTTCTCATCCCGGTCCATCAAACATTTGAGCTGCCGGGTCTCTGGATGAAAAAGAAGGGAGCACGATGCCAGTTCAGCTTTGGGTATCGGTAGTCGAACTGGGCTGTTTCTCTGGGCTCTTGGCGCTGGGGTACTTTCTCGTGCTGCGCGGAGCCGATTTGTTCATGTTCACAATGGGACCGTTGGCAATGTTTGCCGCGTTATTCGGCTCGTATCAGGTCACCAAGAGTGGTTGGCCGATGCCAATAGCGGTGCTGGTTGGTATTGCGCTGGCCGTCACCATTTCCGGGCTCACCGAAGTGCTCATCGTGCGCCCAATCCACAAGCGAACCGGTGGTGAGGAAAACCCGTCAATTGTGGCCGTGGTGGCCATTCTGTTCTTGCTGGAACAGCTTGCCGGCACTCTCTTCGGCCGAACCCCACTGCCGGGGCAACCATTCTGGGATAAACAGTTCCGCTGGGGCGAAGCAGTAGTTTCCGGTCAGACCATCGTGACCGTGATTGTGACGCTGGTGTGCTTTGTGGCCATCATGTTCTGGCTGCGATACAGCGCAAGTGGCCGCATGCTTCGAGCCGTCGGTGACAACGAAAACGCCGCCCGCACCCTGGGCCTGCCGGTAGACCGTATTCGACTGATTGCATTCTGCCTTGCCGGTTTGCTTGCCGGGTTGGCCGGCACGATGTTCGCAGCAAAGGCCGGCGTTACCTTCACCAACGGCATGCAGTGGTCTCTCGTCGGGTTCCTGGCAGTCATCGTCGGCGGGCTTGGTTCAGTGTGGGCACCGCTGCTCGGCGCCGTCTTGGTGGCCACCCTGCAGACCTTCACGATCTTTCAGTTCGGCAATGCTGCCCGTGACTACGTCACGTTTGCGGTCGCGTTCCTATTTTTTGCGCTGCGGCCCAAGGGAATCTTCCAAACGAAGGTGCGGATATGAGCAAATCGGACGAACTGGTATCCATCCAGCCGCCGCAACCCCTATGGACGCGGCACCGCTGGAGTATCGAGGCCGCACTGGCGGGTCTGGCCGGTCTGCTGTTGTTGCTCTATGGCAGTGGCGCCGGTTCCCGCCAGGACACTGTGGTGCTGATTTGTACCTACGCACTTCTTGCTTTGGGTATGTACGTCCCGTACATCATGAGCGGATCATTATCGCTGGCCTACAACGCCTATTTGGGTCTTGGTGCCTACGCATGCGGCATGCTGAGCACCAAACTGGGGTGGTCCTCCTTGTGGGGGGTGCCCATTGGCATGGTTCTCTCGGCGATCATCGCAGTCATCCTGGCCGTGGCGACCCGAAAGCTTTCTGGGTTCTACCTGGCCGGTGTCACATTGCTCTTCGCCGTTGCTTTTCAGAGTTTTTTGCTCGACCAGGTCGACATCACCGGTGGGCCAATCGGGATGCAAATCGTTCGGCCAACCATTTTCGGTTACTCGATCAGTCGGGTGCAGATCATGGTGGCCAGCGTTATCGTCGTGTGGGCGGTCGGGATTTTCCTGGCACGGATGCGCACCTCGATCTTCGGTGTGGTGGTACGCATTCGCAAAGACAATCCACAGGTGGTGGAAGCCTCTGGGATCAGTGCACCCGCCATCTCGGTGGTGGCGCTGGCTCTCGGCGCAGCCATCGGCTCGATGGGCGGCTCGCTGTACGGCATGATGCACGGCGTCATTCAACCGGAAACTTTCGGTCTGCACATTATCTTCCTGGCTATTTTCATGCCGCTACTCGGTGGGCAACGCTCACCCTGGGGCGCGGTCATCGGCGCGGTTATTGTGGTTGTTTTTCTCTTCGAACTGAACACCCTATTTGATCTCGACATGTTAAAAAATGCGGGCACATTATTGTTTGCCGTCGCTATTTTGCTCGTTCTGCGGCTCGCCCCGGATGGGCTGCTCGGTCTCGGCGATGTGGTCCGCCGGAAATTACTCATGCGAAAGCAGAAGGATGTCCGATGAACACCATGACGCACGGTAGGGCCACTGATACTGAGCCGGCGCTACTGATCTGTCGAAATGTGAATAAATCCTACGGTGGCGTCAAAGCTGTCCAAAATGCCAGTCTCGAGGTGCGCGCCGGGGAGATTGTCGGTCTGGTCGGACCTAATGGTGCTGGCAAGACAACCCTCGTTGATGTCATTACCGGACAGCAAACCGCCGACTCCGGCGACATCGTGATTGGCGGCGTTGCGCTGTCCGGACCGCCGTCCAAGCGGGCTCGGTTGGCCGGTTTTGCCCGGACATTTCAGCACCCGCAGTTGGCGCTGGATATGACCGTGCGGGAAAACATCCTTATCGGTGCAGTGAGCTCCCGTCTTTCCACTTCCCGCTCGATGGTGCGTGCGGCATTTGCGGGCGCTCTCTCACCCTCCACCCCGGAGATTGACATCGAGATCGAAGCTTTGACAGCTGATCTCGGCATTGATCGCCTCGAGCGACTGGTCGCTGATCTGACCTTGGGCGAACAACGGCTGGTTGAAGTGGCGCGTGAGCTTTTGCGCAAACCCGCCGCGCTGCTGCTGGATGAACCCTTCGCCGGTGGGGACCTTCGCGGTGTGGCCGGGATGACCAATGCCCTGACCCAGATCGTGGAGCGCGGTTGTGGCCTGTTGGTTGTCGACCACAATGTCGACATTGTCGCGGCGTTGGTGCACCGGATGGTGCTGATGGATCAGGGCCGCGTTGTCTTCGACGGCCCACCAGCAGATGCACTGGCCAGCCAAGAAATGCGAGCTGTCTACTTTGGAGCCTCCAGTGAGTGAAATTTCCCATCAGGTCTCACTACAGGGTTTGGGCGTTCGTTACGGACCGGCGATTGCCCTGACGAATGTTGATCTTCATTTTGTCCCGGGCCAGATCAACGCAGTGGTCGGCCCCAATGGCGCTGGTAAAAGTACTTTGCTGCAAGCCATCTACGGCGCCGTCGATACCACCGGCACGGTGACGATGGGTGGGAGGGATATCTCGAAACTCAGGCCGGCGCAGCGTGCCTTGGCCGGGATTGGCCTGGTCCCGCAGGGACGTCAGATCTTTCCGACCCTCACGGTTCGAGAGAACCTGGTGGTTTTTGGTGAGGTTCTCAAGTCGGAGGCCGCCGATGTGGATACCGCTCTTGGCCGTTTTCCCCGCCTGGTGGAGCGTTCATCAACATTGGCAGGCAACCTCAGCGGTGGGGAACAACAGATGCTTGCGGTGAGCCGGGCTTTGATGACTGACTGCTCGGTGCTGCTCTTTGATGAGATGACCACCGGGCTGGCCCCATTGATCGTTGCGCAATTGATGGCTGTTGCCCACGAGCTGGCCGAGGCGGGTTCCACCGTTATTTTGGCCGAGGCCTCCATCGGGGCGCTCAAGCCTGATATCGATCGCGGTGTGGTGTTGATGCGCGGCCGGGTTTACGGCGAAGCGGAGGGTGGCGAAGCCGTCGACGCGATGTATCGCAAGGCAATGGGTTTGACCAGCTGATCGACGCTGGGTTTGCATTCACTATCTTGAGAAAAGCAGGAGAACCACACCATGAGTGAACAGCTGCCCACCGTGGCAGACCGATATCCCGCCGGCCGTGCCCCGGTCGCCGGTTCGGTCCATGAAGCTTACGTGGCCGAGCGGTTGGCCGAAGTCGGCAAGTGGGGCGCGGGCACTATGGCCGACCATGTTCGTCGCCATGCGGGACAACGAGGGGATAAGGCAGCATTTGTCGAGGGCAACTTTGCATTGACCTGGGCCGAACTTGATCTGCTGTCGGACCAACTGGCGACAACCTTTGCTGCTGCTGGGTTGCGACGGGGGGAGCGGGTTGCAGTTATTTTCCCGGATGGCCCAGTGGTCCATGCCCTGTACCTGGCCACCGAGAAGGCCGGGCTTGTTGTGGTTGGTATTGGGCCAAGGGCGGGGGAGCTGGAAGTACGCCATCTGCTTACCGTGTCCGGGGCCAGCGCCATTGTGACAACTGCCGAGCACCGCGGTGTTTCGATGGAAGGGCTGGTGACTCAGTTACGTTCAGAGGGCTTGGATCTGACCAGACATTTTATTGTTGACCAATACAACAGGGGCGCTGTGCTGGTCGACGGGGTTGCGGCCGAAGCGGTCACCGCCGAGCAGACAAGTGTTGCCTTGGCCGGTCGCGGGTTGGATCTCGGGGATGTATACATGCTCAACTCGACCTCGGGTACCACCGGGATGCCCAAATGCGTTGTCCACAACCAGAATCGCTGGCACTACTACCACGGGGAACTTCTCAAGGCGGGAAGGTTTTCCGCCGATGATGTGTTCTTGTCCTTGATTCCCGCACCCTTTGGTTTTGCCCAGTGGACGGCGCATTTCTCGCCGATCCTTCTTGGTGCAACCACTGTGGTGATGGCAAAGTTTGACGCCGGTGAGGCTCTCAAGCTGATCGAATCAAAGAAGGTCACTGTGCTCAACTGTGTGACCACTCAGTTCATCATGATGCTGAACGCTCCGGCCATCAACGAAGTTGACTTGAATTCGCTGACAACGATGTTCACCGGCGGCGAGGCGATCCCGTACAAACGATCAGCTGAATTCGAGGAACGTACCGGAGCTGTAGTGCTCAACTTCTACGGTTCAAATGAAACGGGAACCCTGAGTTACACCACTGCCTACGATAGCCGCGACCGACGGTTGACCACCGGTGGCAAGGTGATCGAGCAGATGCGGGTGCGGCTCTTCGATGATGAGGGCCACGACGTTACGGCTCAAGGTGGCCCGGGACAGGCCGGCTGCCGGGGCCCGGCAACGTGTCTGGGGTACTACGGGGATGCCGACGCCAACGACAATCTTTTCTCCGCGGATGGTTGGATGCTCACCGGCGATATCTGCACCATTGACGACGAGGGTTACCTCGCCGTTGTTGACCGTAAGGCCGATTTCATCATTCGCGGTGGCAAAAACATCTCGGCGGCTGCCGTCGAGGAGCAGGTCAGCACGCACCCAGCTGTAGCCATGGTTGCTGCTGTTGGTGTTCCCGATCCCGTCTACGGTGAAAGAACCTGCGCTGTGATCGTCCTGCAGCCAGGGCTGACATTGACTCTTGGAGCCTTGATCACGCACCTGTCTGACCGGGGCGTTTCCAAGGAGGTCTGGCCGGAGAGACTTGAATTTGTGTCCGACTTGCCCCGCGCGTCAGGTGGCAAAGTTGCGAAGGCGGTACT
>JBBSUU010000117.1:0-8313 GCA_038234115.1 Mycobacteriales bacterium | reverse complement strand
CGTGCGCCCGGCTGCGGCCGGCATTTTAAGATGCCAGCCGGCATCGTGGCCGCCGGTCCGTCGCCGCAGCGTCAGACGAGCTTGGAGAAGGTCGAGTTCGTCGGTATCGAAGTAGGTGGCATCCAGCTCGAACGTTGTCGAGGCGCCGACGCTGGCCACGCCGGGCACCGTACGCAGCGACGGGATCCGGACCTGGGGGCCGGCTGCCAGCTTGGTTTCGATCTCCTGGTGGTTGTTGATCGGGTGTGCGGTGCCTGATGCGGGGTTCTGCGAGGGCATGGTCCTCTTGGTACAACCTCTGGCGGTAATGCACAAGGTGAGTTCTGGTCGAATCTCATGGGACTTCTGTGACGGCGTTATTTCGGCGAACGAGGAGCGCTGACTGCCCTAGGAATTCCGCGTCCAGGACGGATCCCGACCGAGCAAGCCGAGCAGTCGGTCCTGCAGGGGCGCATCACTGGGTACCGGGATTTCCGGGCCGAAAACGGTGATGCCCGGTCCGAAAGCTTCGGGTACCCGCATGATCTCCGGAATGCTTTGGGCGGCGCTAAAGAATCTTTCCAGCTCAGCTGCCGGAAACGCGTCGTCCTGGCCGGTTGCGCGGGCCAGATCCCAGCCGTGCAGGACCAAATCGTCGCTGACCACCTGATGCACCTGCTGTTCTACTGTCATCTCGCCACCAGGAGTCTGCACCCGAGTGGTGGCCAGTTGCGGATCGACCAAAATGGCCTCCACGTCCGCCCGGGCGGCCCGAAAGGCGGCCAGTGGGTCCTCCTCCAATGTCGCTGCCGGACTTAGCGTGCGGCCCATCGGGCTGAGCATGACGCCGTGCATCATCAGGAGATGCCCGACGACATCTCGAGCGGTCCAATCCGAGCAGGGTGACTGGTTGTCCCACTGATCAGGGGAGACCCCGGCGACCAGGGCTTCGAAGGAGTCGGCATGTCGGCCGTAGGCGTCAGAAATCGAAGTCATGATCGAGCAGTGTTCCAGATGCGGTGGTCACCGGAGATCCAGGGCTGTCCAAGTGGACCGAGTCACGCAAGTGGACGCCTGAAACTCTGCCCCACTCGGGACCTGTCCGGCTTCACTTTCAGACATGAGCGGAGTAGGCTCAACTTTGGTTATTGAAGCTGGCTCACCGATAACCACGGAACTGGGGTTCAACCGCCCATTGTTTTACTGGGCGCACGAATAGACAACTGAACAAGCAAATCGAGGATATGAATGAACACCGACCTACTCACCACCCGCAGTCGTGAAGTTCTTGCCGGCGCGATCACGACGGCCACTTCGGCCGGCAACACCACCATCGAACCGGCTCATCTGTTGGCCGCTCTGCTCACGGTCCAGGGTTCGACTGCTCCGGAGTTGATCCGGTCCCTCGGCGTTGATCCGGGTTCGCTGCGGGACCAGAACCAAGCGGTCCTGTCCGCCCTGCCCGGCGCCCGCGGGTCGACGGTCTCGCAACCGCAGATGTCACAGGCGGTGGCCAATATTCTCGGTGTCTCCGAGCAGATCATGCGCTCCAATGGTGATGAGTTTGTTTCCACCGAGCACCTGCTGACCGCGTTGGCCAAGCCGCCGGCCTCGACGGCCAAATTGCTCAATGCGGCCGGTGTCAACGAGGCGGCAGTCATCGCCGCCTATCCAGCCGTTCGCGGTGGGGATCGCAAGGTGACCTCCCAAGACCCGGAAGGCAGTTTTCAGGCCCTGACGAAGTACGGTGTTGACCTCACCGAGCTGGCCCGCGAGGGTAAGATAGACCCCGTTATCGGCCGTGACGCCGAGATTCGCCGAGTAGTCCAGGTGCTCTCCCGTCGTACCAAGAACAACCCGGTGTTAATCGGCGAACCCGGTGTCGGCAAGACGGCCGTGGTTGAAGGATTGGCCCAGCGAATCGTGGCGGGCGACGTCCCGGAATCGTTGCGCGGCAAGAGGTTGATCTCCCTCGACCTGGGCGCCATGGTCGCCGGAGCGAAATTCCGCGGTGAGTTCGAAGAGCGGCTCAAAGCTGTTCTGGATGAGATCACCGGTTCCAACGGCCAGGTCGTGACCTTCATCGACGAACTGCACACCGTCGTTGGCGCCGGCGCCACCGGTGAGGGCGCAATGGACGCCGGCAACATGCTCAAGCCGATGCTGGCCCGCGGTGAACTTCACATGGTCGGTGCCACGACTCTGGATGAATACCGCAGCCACATCGAGAAGGATCCGGCCCTGGAGCGTCGCTTCCAGCAGGTGTTGGTGGGCGAACCGAGTGTCGAGGACACGATTGGCATTCTGCGCGGGCTCAAAGAACGTTACGAGGCGCATCATGG
This sequence comes from Mycobacteriales bacterium, assembly GCA_038234115.1. Lineage (GTDB taxonomy): Bacteria > Actinomycetota > Actinomycetes > Mycobacteriales > Nakamurellaceae > Nakamurella. The sequence continues at coordinate 5,992 of JBBSUU010000117.1, read as the reverse complement.
TGTCCGGATTTCCGATGCCGCGGTGGTCGCCGCAGCTAGCCTGTCCGATCGGTACATCACCGCTCGGTTCCTGCCGGACAAGGCAATTGACCTGATCGACGAGGCCGCCTCCCGGCTGCGGATGGAAATTGACTCACGGCCGGTCGAGATCGATGAACTGCAAAGAGCTGTCGATCGACTCAAGATGGAAGAGCTGGCGCTGCAGAAGGAATCTGACGCCTCTTCCAAGGACCGGCTCATCCTACTGCGTCGAGATCTGGCGGATCGGAGCGAGCAGCTCGGCGAGTTGAATGCTCGGTGGGAGCGGGAGAAATCCGGTCTGAACCGGGTTGGTGAACTGAAGAAGGAACTTGACGAACTCCGGATGGCTGCCGAGAAAGCGCAACGTGAGGGAGATCTCGCGAAGGCCTCCGAGCTGCTGTATGCGCGGATCCCGGCGCTGGAGAAAGAGTTGGCTGCGGCTGCGGCCACCGAAGAAGTGAACGACGAGACCTCCGACCCGATGGTCAGCGAGGAGGTCGGCGCCGACGACATCGCCACCGTGGTGGCGGCCTGGACCGGTATTCCGGCCGGTCGGATGCTCGAAGGTGAAACCGAGAAGCTACTTCGGATGGAGGATGAGCTCGGCAAGCGGGTGGTTGGTCAGAAGCAGGCGGTAACAGCGGTTTCCGACGCGGTCCGCCGGGCCAGGGCTGGGATCTCCGACCCGGATCGACCGACCGGTTCCTTCCTGTTCCTGGGCCCGACCGGTGTGGGTAAGACCGAGCTGGCCAAGGCGTTGGCAGATTTCCTGTTCGACGACGAGAGATCGATGATCCGTATCGATATGAGTGAGTACTCCGAAAAGCACGCCATAGCCAGGCTTGTCGGTGCTCCCCCTGGTTACGTAGGCTACGACCAGGGTGGACAGTTGACGGAGGCGGTTCGGCGGCGCCCGTATTCCGTGGTGCTGCTCGATGAGGTGGAGAAGGCGCATCCGGATGCTTTCGACATCTTGCTGCAGGTCTTGGATGACGGGCGTCTGACCGACGGTCAGGGCCGAACCGTCGATTTCCGGAACACCATCCTGATCCTGACCTCCAACCTCGGGTCATCGGCACTGGTTGATCCCACGGTGCCGGAGGAGCAACGGGAGGATTTGGTGATGGCCGCCGTCCGTAGCGCGTTCAAACCCGAATTCCTCAATCGACTCGACGATGTGGTCTTCTTCCGCGCTTTGGAGTTGGCTGAACTGGCCGGCATCGTGCAGATCCAGCTCGACTCGCTGGCCAACCGGCTCAAGACGCGCCGATTGACCTTGGACGTCAGCGCCGGCGCGCGGGAATGGTTGGCTCGAAACGGTTTTGATCCGCTCTATGGCGCGCGTCCATTGCGGCGGCTGATCCAGACAGCGGTCGGCGACCAGATGGCAAAGTCGCTGCTGGCCGGGCGGATTCGCGACGGTGACACGGTTTTGGTTTCGCTGAACGCCGACAGCACCGCCCTGGTGGTCCAGGCTGCTCCCGAATTTGACAACATTTTCATGGAGAAGGAGCTGCGGTAGCTTCGGTCTCGTATCACTGCTTGTGCAGTGTCAGGTCTCGTTCGGCGGCCGAGGTCAGCGCCCACATCTGAGTGGTCGTGCTGACCTCGCCGTGGGCCTGGCCAAGTGCCACCGTAAAGGCCATTGGCATCCGCGTGATCGCCAAGCCGATCGCGGTGAACAGAGCGAGATCCGGTGGACCGACCTGGACCACCAGAAAGCGATCACCGGCAACCCGAGCCACAACTACCGGAGCCGGGTCCGCGGTGATGAGAGGGGACCTGGTCGAATAGTGGTTCACCACGCTCGCAAGGGTGTGGGCCAGCATTTTGAGGGCCTCATCACCGAATCCGTGTCCGTGATGATCGTTGAGCAATTTGAAACCGTTGATGTTCGCTTGGATCAGATACAGCGGTCTTGCCGGGACGCCGCCGTTCCCCCGCGAGTTCGCGCGAGCAGAAGTGTTGGGCACCAACGCTTCCTGCAGCCCGAATCGGTTGGTGAGCCCGGTCAGCGGGTCGAGGGTTCCGAGTAACCCGAGTTCGGTCTCGGCGACCAGACATCGCTGCCTCAGCCAGTGCAAAATCCCGGACGGAACGCAGATCAGCGCGGTCAGCGCGATCGCGTGCTGCAGCCACAGGGCAGCTCCGTCGTTGGCATGGTAGGCCGCAGCGGCAGCAACGATCAGCACGATCAGGAATTGAGTTAACAGCGCGCGTCGCGAAAGCAGTTGGGCGGCGATCGCCAGTGGTACCTGGACGAGGCCAAATGTCGAGAGCCGTAAATCCAGATTCGAGATGGCCGGCAACGCCAGCACTACCGCGAGTTCGGCACACAACAGCGGCAAAATCTGGAACCACGACGGAAGTCGGCTGCCGACGGCAGCATTGAGGATGCCGAGGAAGGCCAGCACCGCGAGTGTGCCGAGCAGAACGGGAATGATCCGATGTGCCGGGTCCAGGGCCAGCGGAGTCAGCGTGGCAGCCAACCCGACGAACGCCATCCCTAGGAAGTGCAGACCGATCAACCTAGTGGGCGCCATCGGGTGGGGCACAGCGGTAGGCGCGGGGCTTGCTGTCAATGGGACCGGGACCGCGACCGGGACCGGGATTGGGACTGGGATCGGGGCCGGGGCCGGGTCCGGTCCCGGCAGCCGGCGCCGCGCTGTCGATACCGGCCGGCCGGCCGGTTCGGTTCCGGTCGGCACCGGAATCGCTTGCGCGGCCAGTGCGTTCTGGTCGGTGCCGGCCGACTCGGTCAGTCGGATGATTCGGTCCCGCCCGTTTTGCTTCGCCAGGTACATCGCCGAATCAGCCAGGTGGATCAGGGCCCACAATTGATCTATCTGACTGCACGGTTCGGGTTCGGCGTCCACGATGCCCATGCTCACGGTGAGGCCGGGATGGATGGGGGTCACGGTGATGGCAGTGTGGATGGCCACTGCCGCCGGCTCGGCCGGGCCCGGTACGAGCAGGACGAATTCTTCGCCGCCGATCCGGGCGACCAGGCAGTTCGGTGGGCTTCGCTCTGCCACCAGGGCGCAAATCTGCTTGAGCACCTCGTCGCCGTACAGATGTCCGTGGTCGTCGTTGATGGCGCTGAAATGATCGATATCGATCATCACAATTCCAAATTGCCCACCGGCCGATATTGTTCTGGCACGCAGCGCTGGGAAACTGGCGAGTAAACCGCGGCGGTTGTAGAGCCCGGTCAAATCATCTCGGTGTGAGTTCTCGTGCAGCGCGGTAAAACGCCGCTGAACTTGAATCCAAGCTCGGCGGGTCAAGAATGCACAGGTGCACATGACCCATAGGAACACCACCGAGTTACCAACCGCTTCTTTGGCATCGCCGGCCGATGCGGCGATGATGCCGGGGCCGATCAGGAAGCCGGCGGCCACCTGTAGGTGAAATGTTCGTCGATCGGCCGAGGCTGCCATCAGCAGTACCGGGACGACGAGCAGGTTCGCCCACACCTGGCGCGGGGCGGATGGGACACCCGTGAGCCCGATCATCAGTGGTGTCAGATTGGCGAAGAGCAACCCGCTGACAACTGTGGCCGGACCTCGGGTCGCAGCCAGGAACAGCGGAATGGCGGAAACGACAGCGTTGAGCGCGGTGATTGCCAAGAAGATGTGCAGTGCTGGTCCGGACCGGATCTGGCCAAGAAAAATCATCGGGAGCGACGCCAGAGCCGTCACGAGCAAGTTGGCTGCGCCCACCAACACCGCAGGGTGGGGAACCCGATATCGCGGGGCCGTTGCCCATTGCGAGTCCGGGGTCGCGTCGCGACGCCCGGTCTGCAACGTCACCAGAGTTCACCTTTCCGGGAGTAGCACGAGCTGCAATCTGTCGGTAATCGTACGGCTACGCCTTGTAACCAGTCACCAAAGAGTCTCGGGAAAGGCGGCGAGCCTTGAGGAACGTTTGCGAGGCGGCCGCGAAGTGGCAGCGTCGGGCCGTGACCTACCGTGGGGTAATGACTGCAGACACCCCGAAATCCTTCTCAATAACCAGGCGCGGCACCGCAATGATCACCGGTGCCACTGCCGGTATCGGTGCGGCTTTCGCCGAACATCTGGCTCAGGACGGATACGGACTCGTACTGGTCGCCCGGGATGCGCAGCGGCTGGCTGATTTTGCTCTGGTGCTGGCCCGGCTCGGCAGTCCGGACGTCGAGACGATACCGGCGGATCTGACGGACCCGGCCGGACGTGCGCTGGTGACTGCCCGGCTGGACGATAGGAATCGCCCGATCCAGTTGCTGATCAACAATGCCGGGATTGGCCTCGGCAAGGAATTTCTGCAGACTTCCACCGAGGAATTGATCCGCCAACTCGACCTCAACGTCACCGCGGTGATGCTGTTGACCCACGCCGCACTCCCGGGAATGACGGCCCGCGGACACGGCGGGATCATCAACGTCGCCTCGGTGGCCGGCCTGGTACCAGGACGCGGATCGACGTACTCGGCTTCCAAGGCATGGGTCATCTCCTTCAGCGAGGGGCTCTCACTGGGTTTGGCCGGGACCGGCGTTCGGGTGCAGGCGCTGTGCCCGGGATTCGTCCGCACCGAGTTCCATCAACGCGCGGCAATCGACATGTCCAAGACACCCAACGCGCTGTACGTCGACATCGATCTACTGGTGCGAACGTCGCTGGCTGATCTGCGGCGGAACAACCCACTCTCGGTGCCCGGAACCCTGTACAAGAGCATCGCAGTAATCACCCGCCTGCTACCGCGTGGTGTGACCCGCCGGTTGGCGGCCAAGGTGAATTCCAAGGGACGCACCTGAGGCACGCCCGTACCTGCGGAATCGGAGAATGTCCGGTGCGGGTCCAGAGCCTCAACCTGTGACGTGCTGGATCAATGCGTGTTGAAATGCCGCCGGGGCCTCGATCTGTGGGCTGTGACCGACGCCGGGGATGACCAGTTCGGTGAATTCACCGCCGGCCCTGGCGTAGGAATTGAGCACATTTCGGGTTTGGGCAACCATCGGTTGCGGCGGCGCCACTTGCGGGCCGGGCCAGCCCGGGATGACGCCGAGTGAGCCCAGGGTAGCCAGGTCAAACATCGAAAGATCCGAAACAATCTGATCCAACTCGCCGCGGACCCAGAGAATCGGCGGTTGCGGATCGATATCGATCAGGCCGGACAGGTCCAGGTGGGTCGGCGCCAACGTGTTCAGTACGCCGCGGTCGCCGGGGAGAAGGCCGGGCCACACCTGGGTGGTACCGCTGGTTCCGGGATAATTGTCCTCGCCGATGGCGGTGGAGAGCATTGACCGGACGAACACATCCTCGTATTCACCGTCCCACCCTGGGGCGACGTAGAAGCTGCGCAGGATGCAGCGCGGTGAGGTGGCGGCCTCGTCGGTGGTGTCGCCGCTTTTGAGTCTGGCCACGAAATCTGGGTTCGCGCCGCCGGCACCGCTTCCGGCCGCGCCGGGCAGCAGGACTGCGTCGATACCGTAATTGCCGCCGAAACCGAAGGGGGATACCGGGTTGATCAAGGTAGCGGTGGCGATTCGGTCCGCGTTGTCGATCAGCAGCTGCATGACGACGCCGCCGCCGAGGGACCAACCGACCACGTGAAAACGATCGATCCCCAGTGCCTCCAGGCCGGCCAGCACATCGTCGGCAAAATCGCTGACGCCACGTGTGGCATCCACCGGGGACGGTTGGCTCAGCCCGAAACCGCGCAAGTCAATGGCGATCGGCCGGAACTGGGGCGGCAGGGCCACCATGGTCGGGAAGAAGAACGTGGAGGACGATACGTTGCCGTGTACAAAGACGATTGGCGTGCCGCCGGCCCGTCCCGAGACCTCGTGCACCGCCACATGGGTTGAGCTGGTCTCGGTGATGGTGGTGATGATCTCGGGGAACGACACGTGCGACCTCCTACAGGTGTGAGTCAGGGTAGCTTCCCGGGAAGCCCGTTACCCTGCGGGTCGGTCTTGCTCGCGGGTCGG
>JBBSUU010000116.1:0-8330 GCA_038234115.1 Mycobacteriales bacterium | reverse complement strand
GCCGCACACCTCCCGGCACGGGTCGTTGGTCCAACCACCCACCATTAAGCACACCACCACCGGCCCCCTCTGGCCCGCGGGGGGCGTCACCAAAATCGGGGTGCCGCTCACTCTGGCGGCACCACCACCACTCTGGACCACAACATTTGACTTCAATGTCAAGGGTCCGGCGAAGGGATTGAAGGCGCCGGCCAACACATCGGCCGCCACCTCAACGCCCGGTCTGCCGCTCCGGGTCCACTGGTTCAGGGTGGCCAACGGCTCGGTCGAACCGGAGGCGACCACCGTCACCGATGCGGTAACCACTCTTGCCAGATCATCGACCACCGATGTGGTGATGGAGCCAACGGCGCCGCGCTGAACATCGGCGGCCACCGAGACAGTCAGTTTTGTACCGTCGAGGGACGCCGTGAAACCGGCTGAAGTCGACTTCGCGGAATAGACCAGGATCTTCGCCTGCTTCGCATCTCCCGGCACGGTCAGCGGCAGTAGATCCACAATCTTCGATTTACCGACTTCGATCTCCAGGCTGGTGGAGGACAATAACGCCAGCGCCGGCACTTTCGGCACAATGGTGACCGGGATCCCAATGGCGGCGGCGGTATTCACCCCGTCGGTAACAGTCAGAGTGACAACGGCGGCACCGCCGTCATCACTTCCGGCGGCGAATCGAAAGGTCGCATTATCCACCCTGGTGATCTGCCCCTGGGAAGCGGCCAGCGCCGAGCCGGCCGGCAGTTGAGCGGTCAGACCCGTTGCCACCACCACGTAGTCGGCCACCAGGACGGTCTTGGTTTCACCGGCATTGATTCGTAGCGGCGCTACCCCCGCCTTGAGTTGGGGCGGCGCCGTGACCACCTGACGAGCCTGCGCCTGGGCAGCGGCCCGCGAGGGCAGCACAATGAACGCCTGCGCGCTGAGTTCGTCCCCGCGATTCGTCACCCGGTAACTGAGCACCTGACGACTCTCGGTCAACGGAATCGACAGTTCCCGGGCGCCCACCACCATCGCCCGGCCGGCCGCGGCCGGATTCATGTCGAGAACCAGGTCGCGTATCCGCCCCCCCGGGTTGCCGATCCGGTCGGAAACGTCGACGGAAGCGGTACTGCCATCGGCGGAGAGCATCGCGTCGGTGACAAAAATATCCGCTGCGGTCGGCGGTTTCACCACCGCTGTCGGCGAGATCCGGACGGTGATCACCCCAGAGGCGGACAGGCCAGATCGTTCCACGTTGTACTTGATGTTCTCCACGCCCTCGGCGCTGGGAGCGGTCACCACCAACAGTGAATCCTCAACTGTCACCGTCAAATTGCCCGCGGCGGTGAACGCCGGATCAGCCAGCTCGACCGGCTCGCCGCCACCGTCCTGAATACCGGAAAGCACGTCAACGGCGACGGTGCGGCCGGGCCGGATGTCCAACACCAGATCGGGTGCCAGCGGCGGGCTGATCGTGGTCGGGCGGGCCACTACGACCACTTTGACCACTCCGATGACAGCCTGCCCGAACGGGTCCACCGCCGAGTAGCCGAAGGTATCGACCCCCGGCACCGCGAACGCTCGATAGGAAATGGTTTGCGGCCCATCCAGGGCCACCTCTCCCAGCGGGGCGGTCGAAGGCTGACTGATACCGGAGATAGTGGTCCAATCCCCATCCGGATCGATCCCGTCCAATGGGACCGACACCGAAACAGTCGACCCGGCAAACACTCTGGCCACGGTGACCGCCGGGATGCGCGGCGCGGCATTGGCCTGCCCGTCCTGCGGTGTGACGGAAATGTTCACCAGCGCGGAAGCCTTCCGACCACCGCTGTTGATGACGGTGTAGGCAAATTGCACGGCGCCGGTCGGGACTGTTTCCGGCGCCAGGTAGCGCAAGGCACTGCCGGTGCTGAACAGCACACCCTGACCCGGCTCCAGGGTGTCGTCCGTGATCCCGGTCAGGAAGAGCAGGTCACCGTTGGGGTCCTGCGCGAGCGAGGAGATCGGCATCGTGGCAGCGTCCCCGGCCCGCACCGTGATCGAGGTATCGAAGGCCAACGGCGGCAATGGGTCTGCCGGGGCCGGAACCTGCACCACTCGGACCTGTCCTACCGCAGTGGCAAATCCGTTGGAGACGGTGTAGTTGAAGCTGCCACCCATCGCCGGCAGCGGACGCGGCGCACTGACCCGGATCAGATGCATATCGGTGATGGCCAAATTGAGTGACCCGAGAACCGGCACTTCGGTCTGAGCCACCGCGAGCCCGCCCGCCATGGGGTCGGAATCATTCGCCGTCGGGTCGATCGTCACCGCGCCCCCGGTGGGCAGGTAGACGATGTCCGTCATCGGTATCGGTGGCGCGGCGGCGGCGGGCCGTTCGACCACATCGACCCGAAGCACCCCGGTGGTGGATTTACCGCCGACCGAGATCTCGTAGAGAAAGTAGTTCGTGCCGGCTCTCTTGGCGGACACGACCACCGAGCCGGTCGCCTGATTGCCAATCGCGCTGGCCGCCGGATCCGCAGATTTGGCCCACACCCGCGACAACAGAACGGGTTCGGCCGACGGCGAGATCACGCTACGCAGCGGCCACACCGTCAATGGCTCCCCCACCACGGTCCGGGCATACACCGGTGAGGCCAATGGCTTTGCCAATCCGACGGCCCGGACGTTCACGACCAGTCGGCCGGCCACCGTGTTCACGCCATCGGAGATGACTATCTCCACCTCTTTGGCGATGACACCCCCGGTGCCCTTGTCGACAAAGGTGACGGTGCCATCGGGTTTGAACATCACCTCGTCCTCGGTATCGACTGTCGCCGCGGTGAGGAAAAGATCATCGCCGCCGGGCGAGAGGTAGTCCTGCAGAACGTTGTACGTGATCGAGCCACCCAGTTCTACTTCGACCACGGAGTCGCGGATCTTCGTCGGCGCCGCGACGGTCTCCGGACCGATGACTTCGATTTCGAGAGCAGCCGTTACTGCCGGATTGAGACCATCACTGACCGTGTAGGTCAGTGCCGGCAACCGGCCGCTGAAATCTGATGGAACCGAAACTTGAAGTGCCTGACCGTTGTTCACGATATCGAGCCGCCACGGCGCCGAATTTCCGCGGAGCGGTCCGGCTTCGCCGACATCAACCAGGGCAAGCATCGAACAGTCCGAGGATGCGGCGTCGTCGAGAACCGGCAGCACTGTGGTTCGCCCGGCGCGAACCCCGTAGGTCTTGTCGGTCGGTCGCGGCAGGTCAACCGGATCGCTCACACAATCCGCCCGCGCGCTGGTCAACTCGTCGCTGGCCTGCTCACCGTCCTGGGAGCTGTTGTTCTCGTCCGTGATGCTCAACGGGATGACTTCGTCCCAATTGTCGATCCGTCGGGGGGCGTCCTTGACCGACCAGACCTTGCCGGTGGCGTGATCGTTGAGCACGGCCAATCCGTTCAGCACCCGGAATTGCAGACCGGACGTGGCGTTGGTGTCGGGCACCGCGAACACCTGCGAGCTTTGCTGACCGCAGCTACGGACGAAGGTTGCCCCAGTCTCGGACCACACGCCAAGGGCGCAACCGGCCACCCGGATCGGAGCCGCGGGACGGCCCACCAATCCGGTGGCCAGCGCGCGAGCGGCACCCGTGGTCAAGGAGACGGCCAGCAGGACATCGTCGCTGGCAATCAATACCTCGTCGGAACTGGGACCGGAAGCCTGCAGGACCGCGGTGGACGCGCTGGGCACCGAGATGCGCACGGTAGGCGTGATGAGTTGACCGGCAGCGCGATCCAGAATCACCGGTACCTCGCCGATCGCTGCGATCGAGAGCCCGGTCCCGTCGATGGCAGGGTCCTGCGCAGCGGTGGGCGAGAGGGCGCCGCCGGGAAGTGTTCGCTCCGGGTTCGCTCGACTACCGGCCGGCGTTGGGTTCAGGTCTTCTGGGTCAGTGGCTGCCGCGCCTTGGCCTGCTGTCCGGTCGAGCGCACCCTCGGACTGGCCCCCCGGATCAGCGGGCCGGCTCGAATCGGGGATCGGGCTCCCCTGGACGGGAGCTGTCAGGTCGAGTGACCAAAGTTTGTCCGTGCCGGGCACCGCGGCGAACACCGTGCCACCGGCGGAAATGGCGATGACCGGATTGGCTCCGGTGGTCAGCTGTGGATCGGCCACGGTCGGATCCAACCCGGCCAGTGCAGTCAGTTCGCCGGCCCAGATGCGGCCGCTGTCCTGGTCCGCGATGGCCACCACGTTTGCCCCGACTTCGACCAGCGCGTGCACCGGCAGCGCGATCGGTGGCTGCAATGAGACGGCCCCGACATCGATCGGTCGCAGCACATCCTGGGTGCGGTCCAGGACCACCACCGTGGTACCGCCCTGCAGCACCTCAAAATCTGGGCTGACCGTGACAGCTGAGTTCAACTCTTCGATCTGCCCGTTGACCCGGCCGACCAGGGATCCCTCCCCGTTCGTCACCCAGACTGCTGAATCGCCGAGATTTATCTCAGCGCTGCGGTATCCCGGCGTTTGCAGGGCGAGGACGGTGATCGTCGATACCGCGACCACCGCCGCGACGATCCAGGTGGTTCGGCGAAACCAGCGCTTGCGGTCGGGACTTGGCAGTACAACTCCTGGCGGGCGGGAAGTCCGGCCGCGTGGATCGGCTGGGCGATGATAGGCGGCGTCAGCGCTGCGAGACGTCAACGCACACTCCTGAACTCGAGTCCCGGCCGGTCATCAGGTCCGAATGCGGCGAACTGCCATTTGGCCGAAAAGGCACCACCTGCGCCGCCGGCAAATGGGCCGTTGGAGTGATGTTAACCCAATGCGCCCCGGTCAGTGGTACGACATTCGCAGACCAGCGCACGTGTCCGGATTGGGCCCTCGAGCCCCCCGGGCGGGCACGAAGACGCACTTTGCCGAACCGACGAGGAGCAGAAGTGTGGTGCTGTTGACGATGACGCATCCTGTTGCGCAAGGCGCCGTCATTTAGGGTAGGTGGGTGCGTGCCCACTGGGCTCTGGGCTCCGGGCTCTGGGCTCTGCCCACAGGGCTCTGGCGCGGGCATGCCACGATTGTCTGCCAACTGCTTTCGTCCAGTGCTTTTTCGAATTCGTCTTGATCAGGAATGAGGTTCCGCAGTGGCTAATCCCAAGGTTCATGCAGTTCAGGGTGTCATCGCTCGCTCCAAGGACGCTCCAGTAGAAGTTGTGACCGTGCTGGTGCCGGACCCGGGTCCCGGCGAGGCCCTGGTAAAGGTGCAGGCCTGCGGGGTCTGCCATACCGATCTGCACTACAAACTCGGCGGCATCGGCGATAGCTATCCCTATCTGTTGGGCCACGAAGCGGCCGGCGTGGTGGAGGCCGTCGGCGACGGCGTCACCGATGTGGCCCCCGGGGACTACGTGATCCTGAACTGGCGCGCGGTCTGTGGAAGCTGCCGGGCATGCAACAAGGGCAAGCCCTGGTACTGCTTCAACACCCATAACGCCAGCCAGAAAATGACCCTGGAAGACGGCACCGAACTTTCTCCGGCGCTGGGTATCGGAGCCTTTGCCGAGAAAACCCTGGTACATGCCAAGCAGTGCACCAAGGTGGATCCGGAAGCCCCGGCTACCGTCGCAGGGTTACTCGGTTGCGGTGTGATGGCCGGCATCGGCGCCGCCATCAACACCGGAAATGTCACTCATAACGACACCGTGGCCGTGATTGGCTGCGGGGGCGTCGGCGATGCAGCCATCGCCGGGGCGAAGCTGGTCGGAGCACGGCGGATCATCGCCATCGATCGGGATCAACGCAAACTGGACTGGGCCAAGGAGTTCGGCGCCACCCACAGCATCCTGGTGGCGGAGAATACCGACGTTGCCGCCGAGATCCAGGCTCTGACGGACGGCTTCGGCGCCGATGTGGTGATCGATGCGGTCGGGCGTCCGGAAACCTGGAAGCAGGCGTTCTACGGGCGGGATCTGGCCGGCACCGTGGTGCTGGTCGGTGTTCCGACTCCGGAAATGCAACTGGAGATCCCATTGTTGGACATCTTCGGTCGCGGCGGCTCGCTGAAGTCTTCCTGGTATGGAGACTGCCTGCCGTCCCGCGATTTCCCGGTCCTGATCGAGCTGTTCCAACAGGGCCGACTACCGCTGGACAAGTTCGTCAGCGAGACCATCGGGCTTGGCGACATCGAAGCTGCCTTCGACAAGATGCACGCCGGGGACGTCCTGCGCAGCGTTGTGGTGATCTGACTTCGTCGGCAAACATCACCGCAGACAGCACAACAGCCGCCGACCGGTCTAATGGACCGGTCGGCGGCTGCTGCCGTATTGAGCGGATCAGCCGCCGGATTTACGACGGAACTGCCGCTTGGAAACACCGGGGCTGGACGAACCGATCACATTGTTCTGACCGTCCAAGTGCTCGGCGCGCTTCTGGGCGTGCGCGTTCTTGCGGGCCAAGGCTGCCGCGAAGGCTGCCTTCTGATCGGTGACAACATCACCTGTAAGTTCCGGCGCCTCGATTTCTGGCGCCTCTTCAAGAACGGGAACAGGAGCCTCTGAGGCCGGCTCCGCGTGGGTATGGCCGGATTTCGACATGGTGAATCCTTCCGTTTGCTTGCTGTACCTCTTGCTGTCGTTCCTCCCCATCATGGCGCACGGCCGAGATCACCGCGACCACATTCCGAGGTCGGCTTCCGTCACCGGTGTCTTTGATCCAAGGCTGCCGACCGCGGGGGACGGTGGTTGCTTCAGGCGAGCAATGCCAGGTACCACTGCAGCCGATCGGCCGTGGTGTCCACGCCACGACCGCTGAGTCGGCTGATCTGATCCAATCGGTAGCGAACCGTGTTGCGATGGACCATCAGGGTCTCGGCGACCCTGGAAACTGAACCATCCAGTTCCAGGAATGTTCGCAGGGTAAGGACCAGATCCGCCTGGTTCGACAGATCGAAGTCGGTCAGCGGACGCAGCGTCTCGGCCGCCAGGTCCTTGAGCGGCACATCCTGACTGGCTGCCAACAGTCCCGCCAGGCTCAGCCCCTGCGCTTGATGGACACCGGGCCCCAGCGAAAGCGCTTGGGAAGCCTCGTGAAAGCTCCACCGTAAACCGGAAAGACCGACATGGGGACTACCAATTCCGACAGCGCAACCCGGCGCAACCCGGCTCAGGTGGGCGAGGATCGCTTCCTGTGCGCTCTGGCGCTGCGAAATATTCACCACCGCCACCAATTGATCACCGATCCAGGCCGTGGGTACTCCGACCAGGGGCAGGGGGCCGCCGGCGAGCCGGCGAAGCCGGTCACCGCTGACCTCGGGGACGTAACCGATGACCACCGCGTTCGGTTGGGCCACATCGATCTCGAAGCCGGCGAGGCGGCGTGCGGCTTCGTCGTCGGCAAGCCGGCCGGCCACCACGTCCCCCAGGACCTCGGCCAGCAGGAGACGGCGCCCTTCCAGGACCGCCTGTCGCCGGGACAGTTCCAGACCGACGAGTGAGACTGCATACGGCAGCACGTCTTCCAGTCTGGCTGCAGGTCGGGAGCACAGATATCCGACCGCTACCCCCTGCAATTCCACCGGTCTGACCTGCACCGCACCGTCGGAGCCCGCGGCGTCATCCGTTCCCGGTCCGCCGAGGATCTGGGTCGATGGCCAAACCGCGGACCGAGGTGTGGACGAGAGCACCTCACCATCCAGACCGATCACCGCAACGGGTGCACCAATGGCGCTGTGCAGTCGAGAGATCAATCCATCCAGTGCATCCGCGGAAAGCACCGCCCGGCTGAGTTGGTCGTAGGTTTCCAAGAGCCGAGTGGACCGACGGTAGTACTGGGCCAGCACCTGATCGGCCACAAATCGGTCGATCGCCAGAAATGGTACCGAGTAGGGCACTTCCAGGACCGGCAGATTGAGCGTGGCAGCTTGCGCGATGACGGCCGATGGGACTCTCCGATGGGTCAACCCGGTGCCGAATCCCAGTGCGACCGCACCGGCGCCGGCGATCTTCTGGACGAATTGGCGTTGCGATGTGGCACTTTGTTGCTTCAATCCCGTCGTCAGAATCAGCTCGCCGCCACTGAGAAACGGTGTTGGATCAGGTAACTCGGTGACCGCCGCCCAACGGACGCCACGATTCAACGCCGCTGTCGAACCGGTTACCAAAGTCAGTTCGAGCTCAGCTGCTCGCAGGACGTCACTAACGGAGAACATTTGGTAACTGTACTGCCGCACTACGATCGGTATCGAATGCTGTGCATCGGCCTATAGGTGCGGTGCGGTTGGCAACGTAAGTTCACCGGCAGAGGCCTGCGCAGAACTATCGGCAGACCGGAGCGAACAGGATCCCGATGGTTCACATTTGCGCACCGCGCACCTG
>JBBSUU010000115.1:0-8365 GCA_038234115.1 Mycobacteriales bacterium | reverse complement strand
TCGACATCGAGGTCGGCGAGCTGCGCCATCAATGCGGGATTGTCCGCGCGGCGAGACACGTCAGACAGCTCTCGGACTGCGACCGCTCCGAGTGAAGTGCCGTCCCGATCTGCAAGCTGCTGGAGTCTCCGGACCACGTCTTCGGGAACATTTCGCAGATATAAGGTCCTCATGTTGCAATATGCTAGCAATATGCTGGCAGATTCACGAGCCTGCTCCGGTAGCCGATCCGTCAGCGTGCGTCGATGGCACGGCGCATTACTGGGCGACTCCGGTACGTTCGACCAATCTCGATGAATCCCGCCTGCCGAAACACGCTTAGCGTTCCAATGACCAGTGCGGACGGGGCGGACACACTCTTCAAGTCAGCGGCATCTTCGGGGTGCCCCTCAGGACACTGGCCCGGTGCTCTGCGGCCCAGTCGACAGCAGCCCGGAGGAGCAGCACACTTACGCCGGCGCCCCTGTATTCGAGCCGGACGACGAAGCAGGTGACCCACCATGCCTGTGGGTCGTTGTGAAGGATCCAACCAAGGGCACGGTCGCCGGTAATGCCAGGAAGGCTCGAACGCGGTACGACGCGGGTCCATCCGATCGGGTCGAAGTTCTTGTATTCGATGCGTCCGACGGGAACGCGTGCGTCCTCAACCTCCTCGCGAAGTGCCACGCGGTTGTCCGAGACGTCGTGGCGCCGAAAGCGCTGGCACCAGCACGATTCCGGATTGCTCGCGCGTGGCCCGAACACGGCGCCCAACCTCGCTCACCGATCGGGCGTCGCGGGATCGATTCGTTCATCCACTTCCGCCGCCTGCTATCGCAGCATGGTCGGATGCTACCCGTACCGTCCAGGTATGACCGCTGACCTTGGTGAACACGACCGCCCGGAACCGCCACTTACTGGCAACGAGTGGGAAACACTGACTGGCTTCCTCGACTACCAGCGTGCGACATTCGGATGGAAAACTTCAGGGCTCGACACAGCGGCCCTGGCGCGCACCCTGCCACCGAGCACGATGTCGCTGGCCGGACTGATCAAGCACCTCGCCTACGTCGAGGACGACTGGTTCGGCAGATGGCTCCGCGGCGACCCCCGCCGGGAACCATGGGCGTCCGTCGACTGGGCGGCAACCCCGGACTGGGAATGGGAATCCGCGCTGCGGGATGACCCTGCCGAGCTCCTCGATCTGTGGAACAGCGCCGTCGAGCGCGGCCGAAAAGCAGCTAGGGCAAGCTTCCGGAACGGCGGCTTGGGACAACTGGCTGTGAAGTCATGGCCGGACGGGCGAGCCCCGAGCCTGCGTTGGATTCTCACCCACATGATCGAGGAATACGCCCGGCACAACGGCCACGTCGATCTCCTCCGCGAAGCGATCGACGGTCTCGTAGGGGAGTGAAGTTCGGGGTGCCCAGTGACCCAACCCCGCATGGGAACGTCGCAGGTGAAGGGGGTCCTTTCCTGCCTACCGTCCCGTAAGCCCTGTCCGCAATAATCCAGGTGAGGGGACCGTATCCGGAGAGGTCAGATGGACGTCTCCTGTGACCGAATGAATCGCGGGAACAGGCGAACGCATTGGATACCCTGAGCCAGGGTTTGGGTTTAGTAGGTAGGTGCCGGTAGATGGTGGGTCTGGTGACGCTGAATTCGGCGGCGATCTGGGCGACGGCGTATGTGGTGCTGCCGTCTTCGGCGAGTTCGTCGTACATCTGCTGGACCATTTTGAATCGGCGGGGGACAAGTTTCGGTTTCTGGCCGCCGCCAAACCGCCATCAGCCGTACCCATCGTTGCTCCAACTTCGACACCGGCGCCCGTACCGAAAACCCTAACGGTGGAAGACAACTTTGCGAGTTCTGACCGTGTGGTCGCCTGGCCGACGGCTCCAATCCGAAGCTCGAGCTGTATCCAATGACCATGGACTGCAACGGCGTTCCCGACGATTGCTTGTTTGTGATTGTTCTTCATCCGGATCCCGATCTGAATGTCACGCCCAACACAGGGGCGATGAGTGTCCAAGGCAGCTTTGTGGTCTCTGCGACGTGCGACCTCGGCTACGAGACCCTTGTAGTGCGGGCCGACGTCCGTGAACTTTTGATCGATGGCCAATCCCTTCGATGGCCGTCCAAGGGTGAGTGCAGGTCGGCATCGAAACGTCGTTGGCCGAATGCCTCTGCCGCTGACAACGCTGATTTCCAGCAGCCGGTCGTACACGGCTTGGGGTCCCGCGCCAGATGGCCGTCAGCTGGTCCGCTGAGCCGGCAAATCGGTGCGAGCAGTGCAAGGAGACGAATGGTCTGCTCCGTCACGGGCGCGGTGACGCAAAGGCGCCTGTCGAGGGCGTGGCCTCGACAACAGGATCGTCCTTGGCGACCTTTCGGTGAGTATTGTGGACACCTTCGCCCACATCGACGTCTTCACCTTCCGGTGGTCAGGCCCGGGGAGATCTGTCGCGTTGGTCCGCTCGCCACGGAGCCGCCGAGTCGGCTCCCAGGATCCTCCGCACGGACTGGGATCCGGCAGGTTGGATCTGAATACCACACACGGTGTTGGCCGAATCACCCACGAAGACGGCACTGTGGAGCTGGATGTCAACGACCGCAGCCAGCCCGGTTCCTTGTTTCCATGGCCCGTTTGATGAAGCGTGAACCGACGCCAACTTAGGTTGGTGCTCGATACCCAAGCTTGACCACGACCGGCCGCCGAATGACCGACAGGCGTTGTGTCCGGTTGGCCCGATAGGCCAGCCACGCAGCCGTTTCGGCGGTGTTTGTAGGTGTTTGACGGACCATCACTCGGGGGATAAAGAGTGTGACATCGGGCTCGGTCAGAATTTAAGTGCGAGGTAAGGAATCCAGCGTGGCATCGAAAAAGCGTGTGGCAGAAAAGTCCGATCAACCGGTGCCGGGAGCGCCGGGCGTGCAGCCCCCGATGTTGGCTGAACCCACGAAACCGCAGGGGCCGCTGCCTGCCAAATCTGATCAGCAGGGTCCCGATACCAGGACTGCGACCGGGGCATCAACCAAAGTCGCCGCAACCGATGTGGCCCAGCAAGGTGCGTTCCTGACCACGGCCCACGGCGCGCGATTGGTCGATACCGATCACTCGCTGAAGGCTGGCTCGCGGGGTCCGACGTTATTGCAGGATCACCACCTGCGGGAGAAAATCAGTCACTTCGACCACGAACGGATTCCGGAGCGAGCGGTGCACGCCCGAGGCGCCGGGGCCCACGGTATGTTCGTGGCAAACGGGGCGGGGCAGGACATCTGCCGGGCAGGATTTCTAAAAAGTGGGGTGCAGACCCCGGTGTTCGTGAGGTTCTCCACGGTGCTGGGATCGCGAGGATCGGCAGATCTGGCTCGTGATACCCGCGGGTTTGCAACCCGGTTCTACACCGGCGAAGGCAACTACGACCTGGTGGGTAACAACATTCCGGTGTTCTTCATTCAGGATGGCATCAAGTTTCCTGATGTGGTGCACGCTGCAAAGCCACAGCCGGACCGGGAAATCCCGCAGGCTCAGAGCGCGCACGATACGTTCTGGGATTGGGTGTCGTTGCATACTGAGGCGCAGGCCCACACGATGTGGAACATGTCCGACCGGGGGCTGCCACGTTCTTTCCGGACAATGGAAGGTTTCGGTGTACATACCTTTCGACTGGTTGACGCGCAGGATCAGACCTGTCTGGTGAAGTTTCATTGGAAACCGAAACAGGGCGTGCATTCGGTGACTTGGGAGGAAGCGCAGCTCACCAACGGAAATGACCCGGATTTTCACCGACGGGACCTGGCAGATGCCATTGAATCCGGTGCTTTCCCGCAATGGGATCTGGGTGTGCAGGTGTTCCCGGACACCGACGACCAAATTTTCGAGGGCATCGACCTGCTCGACCCCACAAAATTTGTGCCCGAGGAACTGGCGCCGGTCCAGGTGATCGGCACCATGACTTTGAATGCCAACCCGGTGAATTACTTCGCCGAGACCGAACAGGTGGCTTTCAACCCGTCGAATCTGGTGGCCGGCATCGATCTGACCAACGATCCGCTGCTGCAGGCCAGGCTGTTTTCCTACCTGGACACGCAGATCACCCGCCTGGGAGGTCCGAACTGGAATCAGCTTCCCATCAATCGGGCCCATGCGCCGATCAACGACATGTTGCGCGATGGCCAACACCAAAACGCAGTGCACGCCGGGGTAGCTCCGTATCGACCTAATTCTTTGGATGGCGGCTGTCCGTTCCTTGCTGGGCCTGAGGAGCATCCTTTCATCGACATTCCGGTGCCGGTGGCAGCCGCAACAAAGATCCGGGAGAACCCGGTCAGCTTTGACGATCACTTTTCGCAGGCTCGGATGTTCTTCAGATCGCTGGCGCCGGTGGAGCAGGACCACGTGGTGGCCGCCTACACCTTTGAGCTCTCCAAATGCTACGAACAGGTGATCCGGGAGCGACAACTGCTGGCCCTGGCCAATATCGATATTGGTCTATGCGAACGGGTCGCGGCGGGTCTCGGGCTTGACGCCCCGGCGCCCACCGTCGAACAGATCCACACACTCACCACGGCGACTGTTTCTCAGCTCGGCGGAACCTGGCCGGTCGCCGGCCGCATCGTCGGGGTCATCATCGGTCCGGACAGTAACCCCGCGGATATTGAGGCTGTTCGAAGTGCCCTGAGCAAAGCCGAGGTCCTACCGCTGGTGGTGGGCCCGCACGGCGGATCAATAGGGTCGACCACCGTGCAGCGCACATACTCCAACGCTGCCTCCATCGAGTTCGATGCCCTCATCATCGTCGGCGACACCCCGCCGGCGGCCGATGCACTCCCGACGCTGGATGCTAAAAGTGCGGCCGGGCATGGGCCGGATATGCCGACCGACCCCCGGGTCAGCAAACTCATTGGCGAAGCATGGCGGCACGCCAAAGCCATCGGCTCGGTTCCCGGCAAGCCGCCGGCGTCAGCTGCTCAGGTGCCGGTCGAGGCACCCGGCATCGTGCACGGCGCGGCAGCATCGGTAGCGGACGGCATCATTAACCTCTTGCGATCCCACCGGTCCTGGGACCGGTTCCCACCTCAGAAACACTGAAGCGCACAACCAATAACGAGCCGGGTTCGTCGTAATTATGCTCCGCCGCCCACTGTCGGCCCCCTGTCAGCTTGCCTGTGCCGCAGCGGATCTGAAGGACTCGTAACCGTAGGGGACTTCATCACGATTCCATATCGGCTCCTCCGCTGCGGTACAAGCCGAAACATAGACCGAGTTCTGAACCTGCTGGTTCGTACCTGGTGCGGATTGACCCGGGGCCCAATCTCAGGGGCTGCAGGGGTTCCCGGTGGTGGAGCCGCGTAAGTGCCCTGCTGGTTGCTTCAGCCATTATCAAATCGAACAGACTCCAGAGTTGACTGGGTTCCTATTTGCATAGTTTCGGCAGGCTTCGCGGGTTCACCCGTAGTTACTGTTAAGTAGTTGTATTTCTTTTCCCGGCGTTCGATATCTGCGAGGGCAAACTTCGGTGGCTGAAAAAACGAACAGAACAAACCCAGTCGCTGCGGTCAAACCCGAACCGACACTGCGAATCGTTCCCGACCTGCCTCCCATCGCTATGGCGCCCTTCGCCGGGGCAGTTGCGCAGTTGGCGTTGCAATGGCAACAGCAGCGTGCGGATCCTCATTCACGGTTGCGGGAAATAGTTCACGGCGCCGTCGGCGTCGTCCCGGGCTGCGAGCATGCGGCCATGGTGGTTTATGACGGCAACGGCGTGCTGGTGGCCAAGGCAACTACCGGGCCGGAGACCACCTCGATGATTGCTCTGCAGAACCAGCTGGGTGAAGGTCCGTGCCGGGACACAGCTGCGATGAACGCCGTGTTCCGCTGCGCGGATGTGGCAACGGAGGCAAGATGGGCGCGGTTCGCTATTCAGGCGCAGCAGTTGGGTATTGCCAGCATGCTGTGCACACCGTTGATGGTCGGCGCTCGCTCCTTCGGATCGTTGTCGATGGCCTCGGGCACACCGAACGCTTTTGACGACGAGTCCGAGGTGTTGGCCTCGATCTTTGCCACCCACGCCGCCATCGCGTTGGCCGATGCGGAAAGATTGGAAACACTGGAGATCGCAGTGGAGACAAGAGATCTCATCGGGCAGGCCAAAGGCATCCTGATGCAGCGCTACAACATCAACGCCGAAGCCGCGTTCAGTGTGCTGGTCCGTGAGTCCAAGGACAACAACATCAAACTCCGCACCATCAGCCAAATCCTCAGCACCACGGGTAAGCTACCCAGCGATCAATAGCAAGACAGGCACCATTACCGCACCGGAGGCCGACTCAAATCGAAACACTGATCAGCCCCGACGCAACCGCTGCGCGGGTCGGGGCTGGTCCGTGTGCCGCATCGCCGGAAGGGGAGCGACAACCCTGCTTGCCCTATCCCGGGGGCCGCATGATCATTCAAGCACCGGGCGCCGCCGGTGCTCTGTGTTTCCGGCCGCCAGGAATAGGGGTAAGGGCCTCTCAGGTCGATGAGACATTCCCCGGGGCTCACGTTGACCCAGGTTCCGGCCGTTGAGAAAACAGCGACCGGAACCGAACCCGGGGAAGGAAAGCCGGGTAACAGTTGCGCAGTGATGGTCAGAACGGCCGCAAATCGGGTATTCCTATCGGGACCCGATTGCGGCCAAGTTCTAATCTGAAAGGTTTCTGAATGTCGAGCGTAGCCACGGAACCAGTTAAAGCCCGTGAGAGGCTGATCAAGAAGGCACTCGGGACCGGCCGGCTGCACGTGAGCACCCCGCACAGGGACTGGACGCCGGACAGCGATCAATCAATGCAGCTCACCGCACTGTCAGCACTTGCCAACGCGATCAGATCCTGAGCCGGCAAATGCACAACTTTGATCTCAGCCCCGCCCAGGCGGGCCAGCAGTGGCCAGCCCTCACGATCCGTGCACCATTGCCGACTTCACTTATTGCTCCAGCAGTGGTTTCAAGGATTGTCGTTGTAGTGCCCGCCAACAATGAAGAGGCATTGTTGCCGGACTGCCTGCGAGCATTGAGTTATGCCGCAGCGCAGGTGGAGGTATCGGTGGTGGTGGTGGTCGTGCTCGATGATTGTGACGACAATTCTGCGGTCGTTGTTGGTCAGGCCGCCCGGGAGTTCGGATTGGCCATTGAGGTGGTGATTGTAACGGCGCGGAATGTGGGGGTGGCCAGAGCTGCCGGTTTCCAACATGCCGTCGACCTAGCGGGGGAGGTGAAGGGTGTTTGGCTGGCCACCACCGATGCAGACTCACTGGTCCCGCCCGATTGGTTGCAGCGTCAGCTGTTTCACGCCGCCGTCGGGGCGCAGGTGGTCGCCGGAACGATCACCGTGAAGGATTGGGCCAACCGCCCCCAGCAGATCCGTGAGCTTGCGCAAACGGCATATCACCATGGCCCGCACCGGCATATTCACGGCGCTAATTTGTCTTTCGCCGCTGCGGCATACGTCGCTGTCGGGGGTTTCGCGCCGCTGGCCACCGGGGAGGATGTCAGTCTGGTTACCGCGTTCACCGCAGCCGGGTTTTCGGTGTGCTGGGCCAGGGACCTTCCGGTGGCCACCTCAGCTCGAGTGATCAGCAGAGCACCCCTGGGTTTCGCCGACTACCTGAACAACCTCGGCAGGAACTCAGAGACCGCCGACAAGCCCGTTCTCGAATCCGCTGTTCCACAACCTGGGTTGGCTGATCAGATGCATTTTCACACTGCTGCAGCGCCAAGAAAGAAAAGCCACAGCCAATGACGGCAGAATAAGGGGAGTCCGAGCAGTGGTACACCCGCGCGATCGGACAGTTCCGTACTCGCCAGGCGAAACTGGCCGATCATGCCATCAGGTTGGGCTTTGACCGCCCCGTTGGCCCCGATCATCTGCCCTCCCTGCTGGATGCAAAGTTCGAAGCCGCCCTGGACCAGTTCGACGACGCCACGCTGGAGATGTTCCAAGCCGCCCGAGCTGCTGCCGCCAACCGCGCCGTTCCGCTGAACTGAGGACGCACCCACGTCGCCCCTGATGGTGGGTCAGGTGAGGTCCTAGTGCTGCCGGCCCCACAGCGGGGCCACGGGACCGGCAGGCCTTGCGCCGTAGGTGCTGCGACGGGTTCGGTTAGGTGGTGATTCTGCGGGGCCGTTCACGGTTTTCGGCCAAGAACTGCAGGCGTTGCAGGGCTTCGCTGTTGCGCGCCCGCAGAATTGATTGCCGGAAATGATGGCGCTTACTTGAAATTCCTCAGTCCTGCTTACTGAAACTCCCCACCTGCGTGGCTCCCACCGATGAGGCGGGGCCCAACCGATGCTGGCGGTCTCTGACCACACACCAGCTACTCGGAAGGGCCCCGCCTCATGCT
>JBBSUU010000114.1:0-8390 GCA_038234115.1 Mycobacteriales bacterium | reverse complement strand
GTGCAGATGTTGGCCACCAATGGATACCGGCGAATAGAGCTGATAGCGGCAACGTCAAGATCAGCCGCAGATATCGAATCGGGCAGCTACCGACCGATATCCCCCATCGCCGAACGGATTCGCGCCCTTCGTGAAGGCTGCCAAGAGCTGGGCCTTGAATATCGGCTTCACACTGGGGCGATGTCGCGGGAACGAACTCGCGCCGCCGTCCGGACCGTGCTGAGCGAACTCGACGGACCCTGCGTGTTGCTGGGTTCCTACAGCGAGATTTCACTGGTCATTTATCGGGAGCTTCGTGACCGCCACCTTTTGATGCCTGACCAGGTGGCACTAGTAAGCCTGGACGACGCGGAGTGGATGACATTGAGCTCACCGACAGTGTCAGCAGTCGGTCGGCCCTCCTACCAGATGGGATTGCAGGCGGCGCAAATCCTCATCGATCGGATCGACGGCCAGACATTCTTACCGATTCGACGCGCACTGGACAATGTGGTGTCATCGCGGGAATCCGATGGCGCGCTGCATTCGCGGCTCGCCCAGCACTCTTCGTTCCGTGAATCATGAATCCAAAGAAGGCTATGCGCGTGGTGCTGGTCGATGCCGCCGCGCGCGCAGAACCGGTACGTCGCCGACTCGATGCAGCTGGCTTCAATTTTCGGGTGAGCGTCGAAGACGAGCTACCAGCAGGGGACGATGTCATAGCTCTGGGTGTGGGGCCTCGTAGCAGCCAAGTCGGCGAAACTGCGCTACTACGCCTCCCACGACTCGCTCTACTCAGTGCGACTTCAGCGGG
Source organism: Mycobacteriales bacterium (assembly GCA_038234115.1). Taxonomy (GTDB): domain Bacteria; phylum Actinomycetota; class Actinomycetes; order Mycobacteriales; family Nakamurellaceae; genus Nakamurella. Next base: position 7,597 of record JBBSUU010000114.1, on the reverse strand, counting down.
CATCGACCATATCGATGTAGGCGCAGTTCAAGCACGGGGTATTCCCCTTACCTATGCCGTCGACTACTGCACGAACGAGGTAGCCGAGCACACCGTTGCCCTGATGCTGTCCCTTCTCCGGTCGGTGACCCAACTCAACTCCGACGTGCACCAAGGTCGATGGAAGATTGGCCTGCCAGCCCCACGGCGTGTAGCAGGAACGGTCCTAGGAATCTGGGGATTCGGGCGCATCGGACAGGCAGTAGCGCGCACCGCCATCGCGCTTGAGATGCAGGTGATCGTCCACGCCCGATCCTCCTACCGCGCCGCGATCCAAGCGCTGGGAGCGGAACCGGCGACATGGACGCAGCTCCTAACCACCAGCGATGTCCTCAGTATTCACGTCCCTCTCAGCCCCTCAACCCGAAACGCTATAGGCGTTGAGGAACTGACGTCGATGCGCGCAGATGCATATCTGATCAACGTATCCAGGGGTGGAATTATCAATGAGTCCGCACTCACCGCGTCTCTCTCGGAAGGGCACCTCGCCGGAGTGGCGCTAGACGTGACTGAAATCGAGCCGCTCCCAACAGATTCCGTGCTACTTCGCACCCCACGACTTATCCTCACCCCTCATGCCGCTTGGTACTCAACCGCCGCGGCGGTACGCCCATACGAACAGTTCGCCGACAACATCATCGCTGTCCTAACGGGTAACTCCCCCCGGGGTCTCCAATCAAGGAGCACCGCTCGTTTATAACGAGCCGCCCTGACCTTCCGGTTCGACACCTTTCCCGCCACGCCTCGCGCGTCAGGCCGGAACCACCATTAAATCCACAATCCCCGGCCAGTTGCTGCTGGTCCACCACATCATCAGAAGTCGTATCTTCAATGGTGTCAGTCATAGTCTGCTGTCTATCATTCAGACCAAACCCAGATCCACCGTTAATCGGACAGTCCCCTGCGTCGCCGGTATGGTCACGGTGGCGCGGCCGGCGGCATCGGTACCAAACCAGAATTTGACCGCGAAAGACCCTGGCATGGCGAGGTTGTAGTACGCGAAGCAGCCAAAATCCGAGCGCATCACGCTCAGGTTGGGGCTGCTCTGTTAGTTGCGTTGCTGGTATGTGCGACAACGCTGCTCGCCTTCCGGGACTCGCGGCGATGATCAAAGCACGCAACACCGACAATGCCCTGCTCTACACACGCGGAGGGCTGGGCAGTGTTAGGTCGACGTGGCATCCCAGGGACTGGCGCAACAACAGGTCTCCCCTTCGTATTTCTTATCCACAGTGTGGAATGACCACACATGGGGATCCATGCCGTACCGGGTGGACATAACCTTGCGGCCCTCGGGTTGGTTAGATCAATCCGAAGAAGTCCAGCTGATCACCGTCATCAGTCTGAGCTCGATCAACCGGCATCACCGAGAGCACGTTCGGGGCAACCGATCGAATATTTGGCGAGATAGCCTGGCATCGCGGCTGTTTTCAGCGCAAGTACGACTTCCAACGCGATTGTTCTCAGCGCGACTGCGACTTCCAGCGCGACTGCGAACGGGCACCGGCCGACACCCCAATGCGTTCAGGACAGGTTGTTCATCGCCTGCACGAACACGGCGCCGCGCTCCTTGTAGTCCTTGAAGATCCCAAAACTGGGCGCGGCCGGGGACAGCAGCACCACCCCGCCGGGACCGGCCCACTCATATCCTTGCCGGACGGCGTCGGCCAGTCCGGCGGTGTCGATGATCTCGACCGCCGGTCCGGCGCCGACCGACTCCACCTGCTCCCGAATCGCCGGACCGTTATCCGGAACGGTCAGCATCAGTAGCGGTTCCTGGCGAGACTGCAGACCCAACCCGAGCGAGCCATATTCGATTCCCCGGCTCTGACCGCCTACGATCAGTGCCACCCGGCGACCGGCGAATGCTTCCACCGCAGCCAGTGTCGGGAGGACGTTGGTCGACAGGTTGTCATCGATGAAGTCGACGCCGTTGACGGTGCCGACCAGCTTGAGGCGACTATCCAGGCCGGCGAAACCCTGCGCCGCCCGGTGCAGTGCAGCATCATCGGCAGCCTCCGGTACGCCCATCGCGACCAGGCAAGCCCGGCCGATCAGCGCGTTTCGTAGGTTGTGCGACCCGAGCAGGCCCAGCGGCGCCGTCCAGTCGTTCGATGCTGGGGTGCGAGCGGCATCCCCGCCTGCAGTGCCATCTGGATTCTCCGCAGAATCGGCGTAGATCCACTGCACCCGCGGGCCGAGCAGTGCTGCGCGCTGCCTGATCAGCGTGGAATCACCATTGGCCACCGTCAGGTCGGCGCCTGGTTGCGAAGTCGCGGAAAGCTTGTCCCGGTAATAGACCTCAGGATCATCCTGGTGCCACGGCAGGTGATCTGGGTGCAGTGAGGTGACCGCGACCACTGGCGTCGAACAGCTCAGATCCGTTGCCTGGTAACTGGAAACCTCAATGATCCAATAGTCGTAGTCGCTCCCGACGGCCGGATCGAATGGCGGCAACCCGATATTGCCGCCGATCAGAACCCGATAACCGAGTTGGGTCAACAGATGCCCGGTGATGGCGGTGGTTGTCGACTTACCTTTGGTACCGGTGATGGTCAACACCTTGGCGCGATCCGCCTCCTGCAGCCACAGTCCCAGTCCTCCCACCACGGCAACCCCGGCAGCGGCCAACGCCCCCACAGCGGCGGAGTATCGCGAGATACCGGGGGACTTGATCACCACATCGCAGGCCAGCAGGGCTTCCAGTCCACCCTCGGCCGTCACCAGCACATCAACATCACCGGCAGTGTCGGCCACCAGCACCGGCTCGATCCCGCGCGCCTGACAGGCACGCAACGACGCCTGTCCCTCGGTGCCCAATCCATAGATTCCGACCTTGCGGCCGGGCAGATCAGACCAGGAGATCGGCGGGCGCATAACGCTCCGGGATGAAGTGCCGGCCGACGGGATCCAGCAATCCCTCGGTTGATGCCGGACCCGGGCCCATCTCGGCCAGCAAGGCGTCCAAAATCGGCGACCCGTGTCGGTCTTCTCGCTCCACGGCAATTCGGGTGGCGACTTGGCATTCGTGCACGTCGCCGACGCACTCCCAGGGTTTGGTATCCGGGGACAATGCCAGCAGGGTGCGGAACTTGGGGAGCAGCGTCTCGTTGTCCAATGGCTCGTTGCCGTCGAAAACCTCGCGGAGGACGGCGGCGTCGACGAAGGGCGAGAGGATCAGGTCGATGAAGCAGCACTTGTCGCAGACGCCACACCAGTGATCGAGCCGGTCGGCCTTGTTGATGTGGAATGACCGGTTGCAACTGCGGAAGGTGTCGAAGTACTGACCGAGCTCGGCGAACTTCCTCGCAATCCACAGTTCGGTATACGGGCGGAGCAGCGAAAAGTAGTCCGGAGTGGCGCCGATTGCTTCGCGGATCAGACCGCGGAAACCCTCTTCGAAGGATTCACTCTTGGAGTACTGGTGGTTGATCGACTTACCATCCAGTTCCACCGTGCCAACCGAGGCGGACCATTCATTGGACATCACCACCGCATCGTGGCCGCCCAGAGTAGCTGCCATCACGCCGATGGCGCTGATGATGCCGGTGACCGTGGAGGGTTCTTCGATGGCCTCGAATCGGTCGCCCGGGCGGTTGACTACGAACAGGGACGGTTCGCGGACCAGTGGCCGCAGTAGTTCGACGCTGACGATGGAGTCGACCCCGCCACCGAACGGCAGCAGTGGGGACAGCTCGCGGGGGGTGAAACCGACCGGTGAGTCCCGGACCAGCTCCGGGGCGAGGATCTGTACATCGGAAAGGTCCAACCGTGGTTCATGGCGGAAGGCGAATTCACCCAGTCCTTCCACGAAGAACTCGTGCAGAAAGTCCCGTTCGGTACCGGTGATCGCGGTGTCACCGAGGTCGATGATGTGCGCGGCGGAAGCCTTGTAATACGAGACCGCGGTCAGCAGGAAGACCAGCCGGGCGGCCTCATTCACGGCCGGGTGCGACCAGTTGCCGCCTCCGGGAAAGCCCACTTCTTCGACAAAATCCAAGGGTGAACCATGGGAGTCGAGCCGGTATCGGCAGATCAGCTTGTTGGTCGCCGGCTGCAACTCGTAGCCGACATAGAGGAAACGCTCGCCGCGTATCGGATCATCAGTTGCTGCGGGGGTACTGGTCACGAGTAACAGTCTGCCTGTCTGTCGGGATCACGGCGAATCAGCAGGCACCGGCGTGCGGTCCGGCAGTGCGGTGCCCGGCCCAACGATGAGCCAGTCGACGTTGTCCGGTCAAAGAACGGACGATAAAACAAGCCCTTCCGGTAAGTTTTCCGAGTGTATGGAGTCATTCTTGAATGGAATACGCCTCGAATGCCTGCAAACGCACGCAGGGGATATCGCCGCTACTCCGACCGGAACCAATCGGAGAGACCAATCTGGGGGAAATCACGTGACGGCATCGGAAGACACCGAACAGCAACTTCAACGCCTGCGAGATGACGTGACCAGTTACCGACGGGGACTGATTGCCAACGAACTCATTGTCAAGAATTTCAAGACCGCCGTTCTGAAGGCGTTGACCTTTTTTACCAGCGCCCTGCTCGTATTGTCGATAATCGTCCCGTTCTGGGAAGCTGAAATCGACAACGAGGACGCCGAGACCTACAACCTCCTGAGCAGCGCTTTCAAAATTTTGGGATATCGGAACAAAGAAGGAGATTCCGATGGGCTCAGCATCTTCTTCGGAATTGCCTTTCTCGTGCTCATTGTGGTGCTTATCGCTACCGTATTCCTCCTCCTTCGGATCGGCACCGATGGCGATTTCCTCCCGGCCGGCGCACTGAAGAAGACAACGTGTGTCCTGCTGGGACTGGGTGTGCTCGGCGCCTGGGCAACCTCGGCGCTGGCCGGTGACTGGAGTTGGCACCCGGCCCTACCGCTGATGACGGTGGCCGCCTTCCTGGCTATTCCGCTGCTGTCCTGTTCGACCACAAACGCCTAGCGGCTCGATCACAAAGCAACCGACCTCGACACCAATCACGCGGGCGAGCAGTGCCTCGGCTACCCGCTCGGCGCGGTTGATGCAGGCTTTGATCCAAAAATTCGCTCATCGTCGCAGCGGACCCCGCTGCCCGATCGGGCAGAACTCTGGCTGTGCGGTATCAGGCCGGCACCGCCTTGCCTCACTCTTTCCACCACAAACCAGGTCCGTCCGGACACCGGTATTCACCCCAGCAGGGAGTCACTATGGCCAAGTGCATCATCCTTCGGAACTCGCAAGCCGGCTCTTTCAATCCCCAGTTCGGCACCGCCTCGCGCGGGGTCAATTTCGAATTGACCATGGCGTCGCCACCGATTCCGACCCTCGAGATCGCCGAGGTCAATTCTCGTGAACGATCCGACCTGGCTCGCGATCCGGCCGTCGTGGCCGTGACGCCGGCCATGCCAACGAAACTGATCGCACCGGTCCGCAACGCCAAGGGGGTGAAGCCATCAGCCATCGGCGACGCATGGGGGGTGGCCGCCGTCGGCGCCGATGTCTCCTCCTCGACCGGAGCCGGCACCGTTGTTTGCGTGCTGGACACTGGCATTGATCGCCACCACGAAGCGTTCAACGGGGTCAACATCACTGAGGAGGACTTCTCCGGCGACGGCAGCGGCGACGTTCAGGGCCACGGAACACATTGTGCGGGAACGATCTTCGGTCGTGACGTGGACGGTGCCCGAATCGGTGTTGCCCCCGGTGTCACCGACGCGCTGATCGGCAAGGTTTTGACCAACAGCGGCTCCGGGAGTTCGGAGGCACTGTTCCAGGGCATGCAGTGGGCCGCAGGCAATGGCGCCCAGGTAATTTCCATGTCGCTGGGATTCGACTTTCCTGGCCTGGTAGCCAATCTCATCTCCCAGGGCATGCCGGCCGCGCCGGCCACCTCCACCGCCCTGGAGGCCTACCGCGGCAATTTACGAATGTTCGACGCGATCATGGACATGATTCGGGCCCGTGAGGCCTTCGGTACCGGCACCGTCGTCGTTGCCGCAGCCGGCAACGAAAGCCAGCGCGGAAAGACGCCGGACTATGAAATCGCCGTCTCCCTGCCGGCCGCCGCCGATGGCATCATCTCGGTCGGCGCCTTGGGCCAGACTCCCGCCGGCCTCGGAGTCGCGTACTTCTCCAATACCTTCCCGCAGATCGCCGCTCCCGGGGGTGGCATCAAATCGGCCAAGACCGGCGGCGGCACCAAACTGCTCAATGGCACCAGCATGGCCACCCCGCACGTGGCCGGCGTGGCCGCACTCTGGTGGGACGCGATCCGGACCAACGGGCTCCCACCGACGGCGCGCAATGTGATCGCAAAGGTACTGGCCGCCGCCCAAACCGGGCACCTGGTGGTCGGAACTGATATCGCCGACCGCGGCGTCGGGTTGGCCTTCGCGCCGTAGTTGACAGCTGGCGCTGCCGGTCGGGTCAGCGCTGCTTGATCAGGTTGACCCGTTCCTGTTCGGATTCTGATCGTGGCGTATCGCCTGACTCGTTTTCGGCAGTTTCGTTCGTGTTCGGCACCAGCTTGCGGCCCTTGATCAGACTTCTCAGCGTCGGCACTGTCAGCACATCGGCGGCATCTGCCAGCACTCCCCCGGTCGGGTCGTCGTCGCCGGCCTGCCGGATCAGATCGAGTTCGGGCTTGATGATGTCCCTGATGACGAATGCCATCAGGGAGATCACCAGAATGTCTCGGACGATCGCCATATTTTGGTAGGGGTATTGGGAGATCAGCACAAAGCGTCCAGGCTCGCTGCCCTTGGTCGCGTAGGTGAGCATCAGCAGGAACCAGAGCCCGGCTTCGGCCAACTGCCAGAGAAGTGCCAGGCGCCAGCGCGGAACTGCCAACACCACCAGCGGCAACAACCACAGCGAGAACTGTGGATTCCACACTTTGTTGGTGAGGAGGAAGGCAGCAACGATCAGGAACATCAACTGGGCCACCCGCGGTCGTCGTTTCGCAGCCAGCGCGAGCCAGCCGATGCCGATGCAGGCCAACAGGAATAGCAGCAGTGAAACGACATTCAACAACACCGGTGCCTGCCCAGCAGCGAGTTCCGGATCAAAAATCTTGAAGCCGGACCAGTCGCTGTAGATGGCATACCAGGTGGTGAACTCAGATTTACGGTTCGTATTGGCGACGAAAAATGCCCGCCAGGCGTCCGGGTATGCCAGCGCGACCGGCAGGTTGACAGCGGCCCAGGCGAGGACAGCGGCCACCGCCGTGACGGTGAAGGCGCGCATCTTGCCCGAGCGCAGGCACAGCAGCAGAAGGACGAACAGGAGCAAGACCGGATATAGCTTCGCCGCCACCGCAAGACCGAGCAGGATGCCGGCGATCACCGGGCGACTTCGCGACCATGACAGCATCGACGCCGCCAGTAGCGCCACCGGAATGATGTCCCAATTGCTGAACGCATGGACCACCAGCAACGGAGAAAGGCACATGATGGCCACATCCCACGGGCGTCGGCGGGAAATCTTCAGGGTGCTGGCGACCGCCCACAGGTACAGCAGGCTCAGCACGATGGCACCGACGGTGAAGTCCACCGCAACGTCCAATGACTGCG
>JBBSUU010000113.1:0-8408 GCA_038234115.1 Mycobacteriales bacterium | reverse complement strand
GGTAGCGATTTCGCCCAGGTAGCCGGATTTCTGGTGATCGGGGCGGCCGCCGCCGCGACGTTCAATGTGTTGATCCCGGCCGGTTTCATGGAACATGTTGGATCATCGGTTGTTCTCTCGGTGCTGTTGATGGCCTGCTTGGCCTTCATTCTTGCGCTCTGCTCGGAGGCCGATGCCTTCGTGGCAGCAGCCTTCACCACCATTCCCTTCATCGGGAAGCTGGTTTTCCTCACCGTCGGGCCGACGGTGGATGTGAAGTTGGTGGCGCTGCAGGCCGGGACCTTCGGCCGTAAATTTGCCGTCCGGTTTGCCCCGCTGACATTCGTGGTCGCACTGGCGACCGGAGTCGGCGTTGGACTGCTGTTCTTTGGGGGCCTGCGATGAAAAAGGGTGCACGATGAACAAGGAGACCCAGTCGATCCTGACCACTATGTTGGGTGGTCTGCTGATCTCGATTACTCTTTCCGGGCTTTTTACCTCCTACGTGAAGCCTGGATTCAAACCGGTCCTGTTGACTGCAGGCATCATTTTGGTGCTGGTGGGGTTGCTGACGCTAATGGTGACCATCCGAGACGAAGTCCGGGCGGCCAAGGCCAAAGAGCTCCACGCTGGAAAATCCTACGCCGAAAAATCCCACGCTGAAAAATTGCACGCTGAACGATTTTATGGTGGACAATCTCCCTCCGACGAACCCGGGGCGGAAGACTCTCGCGAAGCGTACTTCGTGGCCCCTGATTCTTCGCATTCTGACGGGCACGGGCACGACCACGGCCGATCCAAAGCTCCGTGGCTGATGATGGTGCCGGTTTTGGTGCTGCTCCTGGTTGCACCGCCGGCGTTGGGTGCGGATTCGGTGGAACGCGCGACCGTCTGTTCGCCCAATAATGGGGGCGACGGCCAGACCTACGCCAGTCGTCGAACGGATCCGTCGCCGCCGCTGCCGCTGGGCACCCCGACCGAACTGACCATGTCCCAGTTCATCAACCGAGCGTTGTACGACTCGTCCTACTCGGTGGTCGACAACGATATACAGGTGGTCGGATTTATCGTGCCATCCAAATGCGATGATGGCGGTTACAGTTTGGTCCGACTGGCCATTTCCTGCTGCGCCGCGGACGCTTTCACCTTGCGAGTGCACATCGAAGGCGCGCCGCCGTTACCGGCCAATACCTGGGTGAACGCGGTGGTCCGCGCGGTCAAGGACACCGGTAATGAGGGAAATAACTATCTCCCGACGGCCACGATGATCTCCTACCAGCAGATTCCGGTGCCGGACAACCCGTACGAGAGTTGACGGTTGGCAACAATAAAGACTGTTGGCAACAATTAGGACTGTTGGCAATAATTAGGACTGTTGGCAACAATTAGGACTGTTGGCAATAATTAGGACTGTTGGCAATAATTAGGACTGTTGGCTCCGACCTTGATGGTTGGAGCCAACAGTCTTCAACGGCTCTAACGAAGTTCGGCGCGCAACGCTTCGTGCAGGGTGGCGTGGCTGAAAACGAACCCTGCGTCCTCCAGCTTGGCCGGGATCGCACGTTGTCCGTTCAGGATTTCTTCGGAGAATTCACCTACCACCGCTTTGATGGCAAACGAAGGAATGAACCACGGCGTGGGACGGCTCAGCGCACGACCCAGCTCCTTGTTGAATTCCTTATTCGTGACAGGATTCGGTCCGCTGATATTGACCGGTCCGCTGACCTCACTCTTGATCAGGAACATCACCGCATCCACCCAATCGGTGACCGAAACCCAAGGCCAATACTGATCTCCGGAACCGAGCCGACCGTTGATGAACAAATTGGTCAGTAGCTTGAGTTTGGGAAGCAACCCGGCCTCGGATCCCAGGACCAACCCGGTCCGCAAATTCACCACCCGGGTACCGGCATCTTGGGCGACCTCGGTGGCCATCTCCCAGTCGCGGCAGACGCCGGCCAGGAAAGTTTGCCCGACCAACGCCGATTCGTCGATCATCTCCGAACCGCGAGGTCCGTAGTAACCGATTCCACTGGCGTTGATCAAGGTCGGAACCTTGGCTGCTGCACACCTTTCGGCCAGCAACATCGTGGGGTTTACCCGCGAGGTCAGAATCAGGCGTTTGTATTCCTCGTTCCAGCGCTTGTCACCGACTCCGACACCGCACAGGTTCACCACCACATCGGCGCCGTCCAGGGCATCTGCGGGAAGCTTCGCGGAATCGGGGTCCCACTGAATTTCGGACGCATCCTTGGCAGGGCGCCGAACCAGCTTGGTCACCTCGAAGCCCTGGGCCACCGCAGCCTTGATGAGTCGGGGACCGAGGAATCCGCTCACCCCTGCCGCAACGAGCCGCTTGGTCACAGGCCCAGGTCCCCGGCAAAGTCGCCGTTCTCCAGGCGGGCCTTCATGGCCCCCAGGAATCGAGATGCATCGGCACCGTCGATATTGCGGTGATCGTAGGACAGCGCCAGGTAGCACATCGAGCGGATGGCAATCACTTCGTTACCGTCTCCGTCCTTGATGACCATTGGACGACGAACGATCGCCCCGGTGCCCAGGATCGCCGACTGCGGCGGGACGAAGATCGGGGTGTCGAACAAGGCCCCGACCGAACCGGTGTTGGTGATGGTGAAAGTGCCGCCGGATAGTTCGTCCGGGCCGATCTTGTTATCCCGGGTGCGGGCTGCCAGATCGGCAATCTTGCGAGCGATACCGCCGATGTTCAGATCGTCGGCACCCTTGATCACGGGCACGATCAGGCCACGCGGTGTGTCGACGGCAATGCCGAGGTTCACATTTGCGTGGTAGGTGATTTCCTTCAGATCAGGGCTGATCGTCGAATTCAGCACCGGGTAGATCTTGGCTGCCTCGATGGCTGCCTTGACGAAGAACGGCAGGAACGAGAGCTTGACGCCCTCTCGAGATTCGAAGGTGCCCTTGGCTTTTGCCCTCATGGACGCAACCCGGGTGACATCCACCTCGATCACCGTTGTCAGCTGCGCGGCAGAGTGCAGACCGGCGAGCATGTTCTTGGCTATCGACTGACGGATGCGCGGCAGCTTCTGCGTGGTACCGATCAGTGCCGTTGCCTCGGCGCTGGCCTTCGGCGCCGAAGCCGCGGGTGCCGGCTGCGAGGTTGCGGGCGCCGCTGCTGTCGGCGCCGGCGCTGCTGCAGCCGCCGCCTTCGCGGCTGCTGCGTCAACGATGTCCTCGCGACGGATTCGACCGCCAACGCCGGTGCCCTTCACGGAGCCCAGGTCGATGCCCTGGTCGGCCGCAAGCTTGCGGATCACTGGGGTGACATAAGCACCGGCGGCGGAAGCTGCCGGTGCCTGGGGCTGCCAGGACGGAGCGGTGGCGCCGACCGGGGCCGGAGCTGCGGGCGCGGCCGGGGTTGGGGTCGGGGCGACCGGCGCCTCGGCAGCCGGTGCCTGGGCTGACGGAGCTTCGGCCTTGGGTGCTGCTTGCGCCTTGGGTGCTGCTTGCGCCTTGGGTGCTGGTTCGGCCTTCTCCGCTGGTGCTTCGGCTTTCGGGGCGGTAGCTGCGGGCGCAGCGGAGCCGTCGCCGATGACGGCAAGCTCGGCGCCGACCTCGATGGTCTCGTCCTCGCCGACCGTGATCGACAGCAGGGTTCCGGCCACGGGGGACGGGATCTCGGTGTCAACCTTGTCGGTGGACACCTCGACAAGTGGCTCGTCCAGTTCGACCGCGTCGCCGACCTGCTTGAGCCAGCGCGTCACGGTGCCCTCGGTAACCGACTCGCCCATGGCGGGGAGGACCACCGAGGTGCTGCTCCCGGCGGGTGAATCGGTGGTGTCGGAGCCTGCTGGTGCAGCCGGTTCGGGCGCGTGGGCCGTCTCGTCCTCGCCCGGAGCGGGGGCATCGGTCGATGGGACCTCTGGTTCGGGCTCGGGAGTTGCTTCCGGCTCCGGCGCAGCTTCGGCCGCGGGCTCGTCGGCCGCAGCCGCACCGCCGCCGGAACCGTCCCCGATGATGGCCAGGTCCGCACCGACCTCGGCGGTCTCATCGACCTGCACGACGATCTTCTCCAGCACACCGGCGTACGGCGACGGGATTTCGGTGTCGACCTTGTCGGTCGATACCTCCACCAATGGTTCGTCGACCTCGACGCGGTCACCCTCGTTCTTCAACCATCGGGTAATCGTGCCCTCGGTGACGCTTTCTCCAAGGGCCGGCATTTGCACGGACTGGGACATGCGGCAAGTCTCCTAATGTGTTCGGGCGTTGATGCGGTTATCGGTTATCGGCAACTCTAGGTCAGTTGTGCACGTGCAGCGGCTTGCCGGCCAGCGCCAGGAAAGCCTCACCAAGTGCCTCGGTTTGCGTCGGATGCGCGTGGATCAGCGGAGCGACATCTTCCGGGAAAGCTTCCCAGTTGACCGCAAGCTGAGCCTCACCGACCAGTTCGCCGACGCGAGCACCCACCATGTGAATACCCACAACCTCAGCGCCCTTGCGCCGGACGATCTTGATTCCGCCCGCGGTTTTGAGAATCTGCGACTTTCCATTGCCGCCGAGGTCGTAGACGAGCGTCTCGATCTCGTCCGGTCCGTGTAGTTCCTTGGCCTTGGCCTCGGTGATGCCGACGGAGGCAATTTCCGGGTCGCTGTAGGTGACCTTCGGGATATTGGCATCGGTGATCACCCGCGGGGACAGACCGGCGATCTCCTCGGCAACGAAGATGCCGTGCTGGAAACCTCGGTGCGCCAACTGCAGGCCGGGAACGATGTCGCCAACTGCGTAGACGTTCGGAAGATTTGTGGCCAGTCGCTCATTGGTGATGACAAAGCCACGATCCATCGTCAGGCCGGCCTCCTCAAAACCGAGACCAGCGGTGGACGGCCCACGGCCGACGGCCACCAGCAACAAATCGGCCTGCAACTTGTCGCCGTTCTCCAGGCTGACCTCAACGCCGGAATCATTCTGCGTGACTCCGGAGAAGCGAACACCGACCTTGAAATTGATCTTGCGCTTGCGGAACGCGCGCTCGACAAGCTTGGAGGCCCATTCGTCCTCGACCGGTACCAGGCGGGGGAGCGCCTCGACAATCGTGACATCGGCACCGAATGACTTCCAGACGGAGGCGAACTCAACTCCGATGACGCCGCCGCCCAGCACGACAACGCTCTTGGGTACTTCCTCCAGAACCAGTGCCTCGAAGCTGCTGATCACTCGGCCACCGAGTTCCAGACCCGGCAGCGATCGGGAGTAGGACCCGGTGGCCAGGATGACGTTCTTGCCGATGTAGCTGTCGTCGCCCACGGTGACGGTGGTGCCGCCGGCAAAGCGGCCCGTGCCTTGGACGACGGTGATGCCCCGGGACTTGACCAGACCTTGCAGACCTTTGTAGAGACGGGCAACGACACCGTCTTTGTAGGTCGCCAAGCCGACCATATCAATGCCATTGAAGGTGGACTGCACACCGAATTGGGCGCCTTCGCGGGCGTTGTCGGCGACCTCGGCCGCGTGCAGCAATGCCTTGGTGGGGATGCAACCCCAGTGCAGACAGGTACCGCCGAGCTTGTCCTTCTCGATCAACGCCACCGTCTGACCCAGTTCGGCCGCGCGTAGTGCTGCCGCGTAGCCGCCGGATCCTCCGCCTAGTACAACCAGGTCAAAGTTTTGTTCGGTCATTGGTCGTGGAACTCCTCGATCGTTGATGGTCAGCGCTGATGCTGTAGTGCTCGTGCCGAACAGCAGCGGCGCGGACAAGCGGGTCACCAGTGTTTGGTCCGTGGTCCATCTTGGCACCTTCAGTCGATGGCGGCATTGTGTGGGGTCCGAGATTGGCATTCGTTCACCAAAGACGTAATAAATTCATCCCATTCGAGTACTGCACACTGGTCTGATCGGTCCCGTGCCGAACTCCAATGGGGTTTGCCGGTCCGAATCGTTCACCGAATTGTCTACCGAGAGGGCGCACATGGGGTTGTTCAGTCGGAAAAAGAAGGCCGGTGCAGCCAGCTCACCCCGGGAGGAACGACGGGAAACGACGGAATATCTGGATCAGTGGGCGCAGGCTCGCCATGGTGTGGAGGTCTACGTCGAGCCCAAGACCAGCCTGACGGAATCTACGATGATGTTGGTGGCCCACGACGGCGAGTTCACCCGCCGGGCGATCAGTTCGCCGGATGAGGCCAAGCGCTTTGCCAAAGACCGGGCGCTTCCGATCTACGACGCCACTGTCGTTGGCTACCCGCAGCGAATGCGTGATTACTCCCGCAAGCAGACCCTGCTCAAAAAGCGCGCCGAAGGTCGCGGCTGAAATCCTGGCCGCCTTTGCTGAGCGGTCTGGTACTGCGCCTTGCTGAGCAGCTGGGTCCGGCCCGCCTTCGCCTCTCTTGCATTCTTTCTTGGTGTTTCCTCACGTTTGAGCTCCTTCCCGGGGTTGAAGTGACGGGAAGCAGCCCAAACGCGAGGAAACGCAGGTGCGATACGGATGGCCGGCCGGGAAGCAGCCAAAACGCGAGGAAACGCAGCTGCATGAGGGCGGTAGCAGCTTCCCCGGCTCGTTACCAAGAACGGCTCAGCTGCCGGCGATGTCCTCCAGGACAGCCAGCAGGGTCCGGACCGGAATACCGGTGCCACCGGAACCGGTGTACCCGTAGGGCTTCCCGGTGTTGAATGCCGGCCCGGCGACATCCAGATGGGCCCACGGCAACCCGTCCGGGATGAACTCCTTCAGGTAATGACCGGCGACCAACATGCCGCCCGCCCGGTCGTTGGCAACATTGGCGATATCGGCGATGGACGAGTCCAGCCCTTCCCGCAACTCCTCCGGCAGCGGCATCGCCCAGCCGCCGTCCCCGACCTCGCGGGCCAGGAGTGCAATCCGGTCTCGGAACTCGTCGCTTCCCATTACCCCCATCGTGCGGTTACCCAGAGCAACAACCTGGGCGCCGGTCAGGGTTGATGTCTCGATCAGGTAATCGGGATTGTCCTGGACGGCGCGGCCGATGGCATCGGCGAGCACCAGGCGTCCCTCGGCGTCGGTGTTGAGCACATGCACCGTCTTGCCGCCGAAGTGCGTCAACACATCACCGGGACGGTAGGAAGTGCCGGATGGCAGGTTCTCGGCCAGTGCGGCGAAAGCGGTGACGCCCACCCGGAGTTTGAGAGCCGCGGCGGCAATGACGGTGGCCACGACAGCCGCGGCGCCAGACATATCGCTGGTCATGTTTTCCATCCCGGCCGCAGGTTTGATCGAGAGGCCACCGGAATCGAAAGTAATTCCCTTTCCGATCAGGGCCACCGATGCCTTGGCCTTCACAGCCGGGGTGTAGCTGATCTGCAGCAGCCGCGGCGGCCTCGAGGAGCCGGCTCCCACTCCCAGGATTCCGCCGTAACCGGCTTTCGCCAGCGCCTTTTCATCAAGTACGGATACCGTCAGCCCGGCAGCTTTGGCGGCCGCGGAGGCGCGGTCGGCGAAGACAGCCGGGGGCAGATCGTTGGGAGCGGTATTGACCAGATCGCGAGCCAATCCGACTGCTTCGGCCCCGATGACGGCTCGTCGCAACACCGATTTGTTTGCCGCCGTTGCGCTGTCGACGAAGAGGGTGAATTTGGCGACGGGAGCCTTCTTCGGCTCCTTGTAGGCGTCAAAAACATAGGCGCCCAACAGGTGTCCTTCAGCAGCCGCACCCAGGTTCAAACTGGACAGGGTGCTTCCGACCGTGGCGTGACCGGCCAGGGCGCGGGCGCTGGCACCGGCTGCCTGCCGGATCCGGTTCGGCGTCAGATCGGCCTCCGCACCCAGTCCGGCAGAGACGATGCGATCGGTGCGATAGCCATCCGGGGAAGGAATGACCACCACCTCACCCACTCGGCCGGTGGCTCCGGCCAAGATCAACCCGGCCACCAGGTCGTCGAAGTATGGGTCGGCCGCCTCCGGCCCGTCGGTCCCCGAGTAGAGACCGATCACCAGTGCATCGAGGGCGGCGCCGGCAGGTTTTGCCGCGGACAGTGCTGCTGAAGTCATGCTCGTACTGCTCCATTCAGATCGCAAACTTGAGGCTCGGATCGGCCGTGGGCGGGAATATCGACCCAGGACCGGGGTGTGCGGGTGAATCCTCGTTACCGTATGCCCATGACTGAATCCGCAACACCCGAGATGCCCGAACCGACGCCAGCGGTGCCCGAACCGACGCCAGAGCAGCCCGCAACAACGCCGTCAGTGCACGCCGGAGCCGCACCAGATCCAGGCACCGACACCGAACCAGCGCTTTTCCACTCACCGCTGCACGCAGCCCACGTCGCGCTCAATGCCACGATGGCGCCCTTCGGCGGCTGGGAAATGCCCATCTCCTACGCCGGTGGCGGTGTCGTCGCCGAGCATCAGGCGGTACGAAATGCAGTGGGCGTTTTTGACGTCTCGCACCTGGGCAAAGCTTCCGTTACCGGCCCAG
>JBBSUU010000112.1:0-8409 GCA_038234115.1 Mycobacteriales bacterium | reverse complement strand
CCAGGAGAATGGCGCCGCCGGCGGCAGTGGGGTGCAGTGCGTCATACCTGGCCTGCCGGGCAGCCGCTTCCGGTCCGCCGCGGCGCCCGACGTCCACGGTGATCACGTCGACCTGGTCGAAACCGATGTCCCGCAACGTTTTGGCGGTGTTTTGCGCGCGCTCGGCCGAGCTCGACTGAAGTTGATGATCGACGGTCACGGCAGCCAACGGGTATCCCTGCCTGGCCGTCTCGATCTGGGCGGCAATAGCCAGGGCCAGTGAGTCCGCCCCGCCGGAGCAGGCGACGGTAACTCGTTTCCCGACCGCGAGGTGGTGGTCGAGCCACTGGCCGACGGCCTTGCTGACCCGTTTGACCGCCGGCCCGGACCGATCATTCATCGCGCAAACCTACTGCCGTGCCGGTAGGGGCGATGGCGGTCGCAGCGGTTTCAGCCAAGGACTCGGGCCACCCACGCGTCGGCGTCGGTAACTTCGGCTCTGGTCGGCAAGGTCTCGGGTCCGGTCCAGATGTTGTTGAATTCGCTCATCCCGACTTGCTCGACCACGGAATGCACAAAGGCGCCCCCCTGGACGTACTGCTGCATTTTCATGTCCATGCCCAGCAGCTTGCGGAAGATTCGATCGATGGGACTCGAACCCTTCTTTCGCCGAGTGGTGAAGGCGCTGCGGATTTGCCGCACGCTGGGCACCACCTGCGGACCGACCGCATCCATCACGTAATCGGCATGCCCTTCGAGCAGGGTCATCATCGCCATCAGCTTGTCGAAGACGGCTCGCTGCGCCGGCGTCTGAGTGGCTTCGATCATGGTCAACTTCGGCTGGTCCTTCTCAGTTTTTGTCCGCAGCGCTGAGGTCAGACGTTTGATCAGAGCCTGCGAGTCCAGTTCCTGCTCAGCCGCGAACTGGGCGACGAGGCCCCCGAAATATTCGCGCATCCAGGGAACCGCGGTGAACTGCAGCCGGTGGGTGCTTTCGTGCAGACATACCCACATCCTAAAATCCGTCGGATCAGCAGCCAGTTCACGCTCTACCTTGATGATGTTGGGCGCGACCAGCAGTAGCCGACCCTGGGTGCCATCAGCGCCGGCAGTGAAAGGATCGAACTGACCGAGCACCTTGCCCGATAGGTATCCCAAGATCGCACCGATGGGGGCAGCAGCCGCCGCGACACCGACCGGGCTGGGTTGTAGGTGCTTCTTACGTCCCTTCTGGGCGGCGAGTGCCTGGGTCTGCTCGACCAGACGGTCGGTCATCGGCCGGGCCAGGATTTCCATCCCCTCAGCGGTCGCCGTGATCCAACCCGGTCGATCCACGACGTCGCCGTCCAGCACCGGCATGCCCACTCCGAGCGTGGTGACCTGCCGGACAGCCAGTTCGGCCTCCCTGGAGAACCTGCGCAGATCAGCAACAGCCTCGGCCGCCTCCGACGCGGACACCTTCGGTCCTGACGGGGCGGCTTTGATGCCAAGTGTGACGGCTGCCGACCAGTCGATCGGCGTCTGGTCAGGCGACACAACCGCACGTCCGAAGCGAGGCCGCAATTCGATCCATCAGGACACGGGTCGAGTCCCCGACCACATTTCCCACAATGATGGAAAAGACCATCATTCGGCCGTCCGCATCAGGAACAACGCCGGCCAAGGCGTAGGTGGTGCGGTTGTTGGCCGTGAGCGAGCCGGTCTTGGCCCGGAGCCAGCCCTTACCCTGCAGACCGGTCTCGGGGAGCAGATAGCGTGCGCCGAGGGTGCCGGTGGCGCCCGCAACCGGCAGGCCCAGAATCAGGTCGCGAAAGTCGTTATCGGATTTCACGGCCAGGGCCAGTACATCGGCCAGCACCTTCGGGGTAAGCCGATCCGAGGTGGACAGCCCGGACACATCGGAGAGCTGCACACCGGTGGTGTCGATACCCAGCTGCTGCAACTTCAGCAGGATGGATTGGGTCGATCCGACAAAGTTCGCGGGTGCACCTTCTTTGAGCGCTACCTCGCGGCCGATGGCTTCGGCCAGGACGTTGTCGGATTTCACCAGCGCCTGCGACAGCAGCACCGAGATTGGTTGCGAGTCAACCGATCCCAGTACCGCAGCACCCGGTGTGGCAGTTCCGGCCGCAATTTCGATCTGTGGGTTACCCAGGGCGGTGGCCAACGCTTTCGCCGCTGTTTCAGCCGGTGTGCCGGTGCGTCCGGAATTGTCCAGATTCGGTCGGAAGCGATCTCCATCGACCATCAGGGGCACGATATTCGTGATGTAGCCCGGCTGGGTTTGGGTGCCGATGTCTGACTTCACCCAGCCCGGGGCGAATGGATCCGCCACCCAGCGCGAGACGTCATAGATGATCTTGGTTGGCTTCACGCCGGTGGCAGTGACCTGGGCGGCAAGGTCCGTCATCGAAGGTGCACCGGCATACACCGATTCGGTTTGCGATGTTGCCCGCAGGGTGATGTCGCCGCCGCCGACCAGCACGACAGTGCCGGCAGCGTCACCCTGGACCACCTTGGTGGACAGCCGGGACTGCGGATCAAGACTGGTCAGAGCTGCGGTGGCCATCGTCAGCTTTGCGGTGGACGCCGGGATCTGCGGTTTGGTGGACCCCTTGTCGTACAACACCGTGCCAGTTTCGGCGTCCACAATGATTCCGCTGAATTCCGAGACTCCGAATTCAGGCAGGATGGGATCCACCAAGGCTGCGACCCCGGCAGCCGTCGGCGCGGTCGCACCGGGCGTAAGGGGCACAATCTGTGCTGCCTGCGCTACCACGATCGGGTCGATGACACCGTTCTGATTCGGGTTGACCGCAGTCAATGTTTCAGTGCCGTTCGCCACATCGGGTTGGCTGTCCTTATTGAAGAAGACGAAAAAAGCACCGGCTCCCAACGCAAGGACGAGCACAATCACCAGGCCGACGATCAGACCTCGACGTGAACCGGAACGGTTGGTGGCCAACGACAAACTCCCCTCGGGTACAGCAGACAATTCTCTCTACAACACTGCTCTGAGCCACACCTACCGGCCCCTCCGCCAGAACGTAGTCAAAACTACCGGGCTTGATCCGACGTGATCTCCGTCGGATCTCACCTTCACATGAGACACCGACAGTCTTGTCCAGACTAGAGTCATTTTCGCGGCGCATTGGGTCATTCCAGGGGCATCGACGCTTATCTTGATCACTCCGTGCTGGTCACTGCTGGTTAAAGGAGTGTTTCCGCCCTTTGATTTCGGCGCCGCAAGAGCCCCACACCCGCAACAACCCCACAAACCCGCAGATTACTTGCACTTACTCGCACCGCAGCGAATGAAAGGTGGCACAGGTGGACTTCGACGTCACCATCGAGATTCCCAAAGGCAGCCGTAACAAGTACGAGGTTGACCATCACACCGGCCGGATCCGGCTGGACCGGACGCTTTTCACCGCCACTCAGTACCCGGCTGATTACGGTTATATCGACGACACCCTCGGTCAGGACGGGGACCCGTTGGATGCCCTGGTCCTGCTTGCGGAGCCAACGTTCCCCGGCTGCCTGGTGCGCGCCCGGGCGATCGGAATGTTCCGGATGACCGACGAGGCCGGCCCGGATGACAAGGTCCTCTGCGTCTCGGCCAACGATCCCCGGCAGGCACACCTGCAGGACATCGGCGATGTCAACAGCTTCGAACGGCTGGAAATCGAACACTTTTTCACCGTCTACAAGGACTTGGAGCCCGGCAAGTCTGTCGAGGGCGCCAAGTGGGTCGGCCGCGGCGACGCCGAGACGGAGATTCGGATTTCCTACAACCGCGAGGTGAAGCGGTTGGCCACCGAAGCCGAGGCAAAGGCCAACGGCGAGGCACCCGCACACTGAGGTCTCAATCGTGACGGAAATGAGCGGTGTCCGGATCCCGGATGCCGCTCATTTTGTCCCCGGCCACGATTGAACCAGAGCTGGCTCAGGGTCTAGGCCGCGACTTCCGAAGGCGTATCAGCGCCTCGGCGGCGGGCGCCCCAACCGGCGAAGATGAGCAAGGTCAGACCCGGCAGGATGCCACCGACGACATCAATGACCGGCCGCTCGGCACCGGTGAGGGCCAGGATCAGCGCCACCACACCGCAGGTGGTGATAATCCCGCCGAGGACGTGGAAGAACGGTTGGTGCAACACGATGGCCAGCGCGAAGAAGTGAACCCCGACCACGACCGACGTCCACGCCACCCCGGCCTCGGGCACCCCGAGCGGTCCGGCGAGCAGTCGGATGCCACCGAACAACGCCACTACCTCTACTGCCACCACCACCCAGAACGAGCGGCCGAAGACGGGTCCGTGGGCACCCCCGACCGTCACCGCAGCGCGGGCCGCCGGGCCGAAGAGGCTGATCAGCACCACTACGAGAGCCACTGCAACCACGACTCGCAGGACCCACGCCAGCCAGGATGGCAGTGCGCCGGAGTTGACCAGAACATAAACGGCCCCGAACACGGCCGCCACCAGGGTACCGGCGGTGCGACCGGGCAAGCGTCTCGTTGGTGACATCATGGATTTCACCTTAGTACACTAAAATGATTTCTGGGGCATCCAACTAAACTGATTTGGTGGGCAAGATGACAGACGACGACGTATCCGGAATTGCTCGACCGCGGTCCTACCGCTCACCGGTGCGTGCCCAACAGGCGGCCGCGACCCGAAGTCGGATCACCGCCGCCGCCGGCGACCTGTTCACCTTGCACGGGTTCACCGGCACCACCGTGACCGCCATCGCCGAGAGCGCCGGTGTAACCGCCCAAACGGTGTACGACATCTTCGGGTCCAAGGGCGCCATCGTGGGCGCCATCCTGGCCCAGTTCGAATCGAGCGCGAACGCCGAGGCCTGGGCTACACGCATTGCCACCGAGGACGACCCGGGCCGAAAACTAGCAGCCTTCGCACAATGGACGACAGCGCTCTTTGCGAGCAGCAGGGCGGTCATCACCGGCGTTCAAGGGGCGGCCGGCGACCCGGCAATGGTCGAACTTCGCCGTACGGGCGATCAGCATCGCCGCGCCGCACTGACCGCGCTGATCGCTGAGTTGGCCGACAACGGAGCGCTGCGCGAGGACGTCAGCAAGCAAGTTTGCGTCGACCGGGCGTGGCTGCTCACCGGGGTGGAAACCTACCTGGGTGCGACGGACGGGTGCGAGTGGTCCGATAGCGACTACAGCGATTGGCTCGCTGAGTTATTGCAGGTCCAATTACTCCGCCGAGCGGCCCCACCGCTGGATGTGGGCCGTTGAGCCGTGGCGACTACCAGCGACTTCCGCGTTGAACATCTTTCAGTCGGGGCCGGACATCAACCAGGTAGACCAACGCTCCGATGAGAGCCGCCACCCAGAGCAGGCTCGGCGGGCCGATGAACCAGTAGCTGCTGATGAGGATGAATCCGGCGAAACCGTTGATCCCCATCCAGACCGTTTTGGATTGCTTGTCCGCGGCGACGAACGAGTCTGACCGCCGGCTGACCGTGTCGATCAAAGCGAACCCACCCACCAGGGCGCCAAAGATCGTCAGTGCCCAGGTAATAGGGATGACTACCAATTGAACGATCTCCACGCCCTAAGCCTACGTGGTGACGCCGGTCGAACTGAGCGCTGCCCGCTGGGCATTCGCCAAAAGCAGAAACGGCGGACACCGACGGGAATCAATCCGCACGGTGGCCGCCGCCGCACTCCCGACTACCAGTTGTGGGAGGAGCTCCCGACTATCAGCTGTGGGAGGAGCTTGCCTGGTTTGTTGCTGCCGGCGCCTTTGGGGCGGTCGCCTTGGGGCTGGGCTTGCCTGCCGCCCGAACGAGGGGCCTGGGCGCAGTCGTCTTGGCAGCTGCAGCCGGCTTGGCAGCGGCGGACTTGGCAGCCACAGCCGGTTTCGCGGCCGGCTTGGCATTCGGCTTTGCTGCAGCCGTTTTACGGGCAGCAGCCGGCTTGGAAGCAGCCGTTGTGGCAGCGCTCGCCTTCTGGGCGGTTGACTTCTGGGCGGTTGGCTTCGGTGCAGTTGCCTTGGCCGCAGGCTTGGTGGCGGCCGGCTTGGTTGCCGTTGCCCTGTTGGCGGCTTTGGTCGCGGTGGCCTTTGTCGCCGTGATGGTCCGGGCCGCACCTTCGGTGGTGGCATTGGCCGCGGTACGCATGGCGGTCTTGGCGGGGGCGACAACCTTCACATCAGCGGTCTGCACGACTTTGGACCAGGTCTTGTCGCCGCGGTCGGCCAAGCTGCCATAGATCATGCCGGCAAGTTGGGTGTAGCCCTCAACGGCTTCCTTGAGTTGTTCGGGTGAGAGAGCGGCCCGAAATTCAGCCGCCTTGTCCGGCAGTTCAGCAACCAATTTCTGGGTCTTGGCCGGGGCTTCAGCGGCAAACTTCTCCATCGATTCGATAACCTCGGCCGCAACCTTGGAAACCTTGGCCGGCAGGTCCTCGGCGAAGTCCTTGGCCTCGGAAGCCATTTCCTGCAACTTCTGGCCGTCGACCGAGCCGACGGTGCTCATCGCATTGGCTCGCACGCCCGACACCGGAGCCAGATCCCAGCCCTCGGCAAGGGACTCGCGCAGTTCAGCCAGTTTTTCCACCGCGACATCGCCGGCACCGATGGCGGCCAGCAGTGGGCGGGGCAGGTCAGAAAAGCGATCAGCGAGTTGGCCGAGGGCGGATTCGGAAACGTTACGGATATCAGAAATGAACGACATGTCTTCTCCTACTTGGTGTTCTTGATCGGGTTTTTGGTCACGGCAACGGGTTTTCTGGTCACAGCCATGGGTTTGCCCACCTGTTCGGTGACTTCGACAGTGCGGGCCACGGCCCGTGCTGCCAACTTCTCGGCCGCTTCATCGGCTACGGCGAGATCGGTGTTCAGGTCCGCGGTCGCCTGCTCGAGAGCCGAAGCAGCTGCTGCCGCCGCTTCACGACAGAAGGAGGTGTATATCTCCAACAATGACGCCTTCTGCCGTTCGGTGAGCAGCGGATCGGCATTCACCGCCACCACCACCGCCGGTGCGTTGTCGCCATGCTCGAGGATGCCTGCTTTGGTCAGCAAGCTCTCGACTGAAATCTGCAGACCCTGGGCGATCTGCGCCAGGATATCGGCACTGGGCTTGCGCAAACCCCGTTCGACCTGGCTCAGGTAGGGGTTCGAAACCCCGGCCTTGGCGGCCAGTTGACGCAACGAAATCTGAGCCTGCGTGCGCTGATCCCTGATGAATTCACCGAGGTCGCGCACGGGGGTCAGAACAGGTCCAAGGTCCATGACTCCTCCGTTCTCAGGTCGTTCGACAACCGGAATTTGGCTGCCTACATCCACTGTAACGAAGAGTGCTTGCAATTGCAAGCACCCTGCTAACGCAGGTCAAGACCTCGCGCGGCCGGAGTCGCAGGATGCTCATAGGAAATCAAGACACTCGGGCGCCCGAACGGATGGGCCGGCAAGAACACCTCCCGATACTCCCGCGCCGCCTCCAACTCCCACTGGCGGGTAGCCGGCATAGTCCGCTGCAGCCGACCGGCCGACACCCCGACCTGCACCAGCGCATCGAATGCGAGTTGATGGGTTTGCAGCAAGGGCCCATCCAGCAGGAGCACCGCGTTCTTGGTTGCCGACCCGAATTCCTGCCGGACCGCCCGGTCCGTCCGCGGATCCCTGAGCTTGGTCAAATATTGTCCAGAACCGCTGGGCGACAATGGATCGAATGCCTCCCGTCGCAATGATCCGACATCCACCCAGCCCTCCAGTCGCGACTGAACATCCTGCCGCCCGTACTCCAGCCGCAGGGCCGCACTGCGCCACCACCACTGCGTGGAAATGCGAATTACCGGCCGCTGGAGCGCCGTGAGGTGCTGGGCCACCGCATCGGCAAGTTCACTCGTTCCGACCTCGGGGAACCCATCGAAGCCGACGCGAAGTCGGTCCGGCCCACGAAGATCGATCCAGCGAGCCAATCGCAGGGCCAGCGCAGCTGGGGTCAATGGAAGGAACTTCACCTGTTCCACCCTGCCCTAGCTCGGCCGGCATTATTCGAAAGAATCCTCTTGCAATAAGTCTTTCGAAAGTGCATTTCCAGATTATGCGCCGAGAGCCGCCGGAGAATCGAATCCCGCCCCTTGCAGATGCCAAATCCTTACGAGTACTGGCCCACCCACTGCGGGTTGCGTTGCTGGACGCCCTGCGCATCCACGGGCAGCTCACCGCCACCGAGGCCGCAGATGTCGTTGACGACTCCCCGTCCAACGTGTCGTTCCACCTCCGCGTTCTGGGCAATGCCGGATTGATCGAAGGGGCACCCAGCCAGGACGCTCGTCGACGCCCCTGGCAACCGGTATCGGGTTTCATCGAATTGAAACCCGGCGACAGCGCTGAATCACGAACAGTTCTCGCTGCCGCAGTCGATGTGATCCAGAATCAGGTAAACATCGAATTG
>JBBSUU010000111.1:0-8413 GCA_038234115.1 Mycobacteriales bacterium | reverse complement strand
TGACTTGCCGGAGGCGCCCTCCGGAGATGCGACATACACGCTTTTCGCCATGCGTGAAGGCTAGTAGGCGCGGCCGAACCGGGGAAATGCCGTGCCGGACGGATTGCGCCGGGCACTGCCGCGCACTGCCGCGCGCCGCCGCGCACTGCCGCGCGCCGCCTGGCGCCGAGCGGGAGTAATAGTGGAGGTGGGCTTGTTACCCAAGAGACAACTCGCAGCTAAATTCAGAAAGAGGATTACCCATGCGCGCCATCTGGAACAACCAGGTCATTGCCGAATCCGATGCCACCGTGGTGGTGGAGAACAACCAGTACTTCCCGTTGTCCAGCGTGAACTCTTCCTATCTGGTCAACAGTGCGGCCACGAGCACTTGCCCGTGGAAGGGCACGGCCTCCTACTACTCCCTTCAGGTGGACGGCCAGACCAATCCCGATGCCGCCTGGTACTACCCAGCACCCAAGGATGCGGCCGCCGAGATCAAAGATCACGTGGCCTTCTGGCGCGGAGTCAAGATCGAAAGCTGACACTCATCTGCTCATTGGTCGAGATCCCGGGCGGCAGTCCAGACCGAGTGGTCGGGACCCGCTGGGCCTGTCGCTGTCGGACCGCCTTGCTACCTTCGGCCCATGTTCCTTCTTGATGACGCCTCCGGTGTCGCCGGCCTGGTTTACAGTGCCGGCGACCTGACGGAGGCTGCCGGCTGCGAGTTTGCTGCGATTCGTAAAATGGACCGGTTACTGCATCGACTCGGGCCCATCGCAACCGCACCGGACGGCATGCTCGAACGGACCATGGCGCTCGGTCAGGCCCACGAACTACGGGTCCTGGAAGAGCTGCGAACGGGGCCGGACGGCACCCCCCGATCGGTGGTTGAGATCCAAGCGCCGAAGCGCCATAACCGGCAACAGCTCATGGAGAAGCACACCGAGACCCTGCAAGCGTTGCGGGCCGACGTCGATATCGTCTACCAGGGAACATTTTTCGACGGAAGCTTCCTCGGGCGAGCCGACTTCCTGATCCGTGAAGCCGATGGCTATCAGGTGGCAGACACAAAGCTGGCGCGCTCGGCAAAGATCACCGCTCTGCTCCAGGTTGCCGCCTATGCCGATCAACTCAGCCGGGCGGGCATTGCCACTTCCGACCAGCTGCTGCTGATTCTTGGCGATGGCACCCGCTCCCTGCACAGCCTGGCAGAGATTCTGGCGGTCTATCGAGATCGTCGACGCCGCTTCGAAGAGGTCATCGCCGAGCACGCAGCCGATGACGGGCCCGTCCACTGGAATGACGAACGCTATAGCGCCTGCGGTTCGTGTAACGAATGCATCGCCGAGGTCATGGCGAATGATGACCTGCTCCTGGTGGCGAAACTCAAAATGACGCAACGAAAAAAGTTGCGAATGGGTGGCATCCAGACCATGCATCAACTTGCCCGAGCCACCGAGTCGGTTCCCGGGCTGCCGATCCGCACCTTTGAGACGCTCCGCGCCCAAGCCCTGCTGCAATGCCGAAATCTGATCGACGATGACAAGACGGACATCCTGTACGACGTCTTCAACCCGGCCGGTTTGGCGATGTTGCCGCCGGCTGATCAGGGTGACATTTTCTTCGACTTCGAAGGTGACCCACTGTGGGCCGAAGGTGGGTCCACCGACTGGGGTCTGGAATATCTGTTCGGCGTGGTTGAGCGCTCCCGAACAGCGGATGGCAAAGGGCCGTTCATCCCATGCTGGGCGCACACCAGGGCCGAAGAAAAACTGGCGCTGGAAAAGTTTTTGACCTATGTCTCCCACCGTCGGCAGCAATTTCCCGGAATGCATATCTACCACTACGCCGCCTATGAGAAGTCGGCGCTGTTACGACTTGCCGTTCGTCACCGGGTCGGTGAAAAGATCGTCGATGATCTGCTGCGGGCGGGTGTACTGGTCGACCTCTACGCCGTGGTGCGGTCATCGCTACGGGTTTCGCAGCCTTCGTATTCGATCAAGAAACTCGAGCCGCTTTATATGGGCACCGAGTTGCGCGATGCCGATGGCGTCACCAATGCGGCTGATTCGATAGTCCAGTACCAGTTGTACTGTTTGGCCCGCGAAGCCGGTCGCGACGACGAGGCAGACGTGCTGATCAAGGATATCGCCGACTACAACCAGTACGACTGCGATTCGACCCTGCAACTGTTGCGATGGCTGCGGGAGCGGGCAGCTGACAACGGTATCGAACCGGCGGCCACGCTCACTCTGACCGGAATGCCGGCCACTGCCACCGCCATCGACGATGCAGATGCGGTGGCGATCGACGCGGTGGTGGCACAGCTCTTCGTTGCCGCCGATGCCGAGCCGGCGCCGGCGGAGAAAAAAGCGCTCGCGCTGATGGCCGCGGCAATCGACTTTCATACCAGGGAGGAAAAGCCCTTCTGGTGGGCGCATTTCGACCGTTTGGTGCAGCCGTCGGATGAATGGATGGACGCCCGCGGATCTCTGGTGGTGGCGAGAGCGAGCGTCCAACAGGACTGGCACAAGCCACCGAAAGCCCGCACATTCAAACGCCGGACTTCCTTGATCGGCAGGTTGGAGCCCGGGTCGACCGTAACGGCCGGCGCTGATGTCTATGCGCTGTACGACCCGCCACGGGCCGATTGCATGAAATTCGGCGCCGACGGCGGTCGCGGGTGGCTTTCGGCCTCGGTCAAAGAAGTTGGAATCGCCGACGACGGACAGGAAGAGATTCTGGTCGAGGAGACAACCCCCACCGGCGGACTGGAGTTCCCAGCGCTGCCGATGGCGATTGCGCCGGGACCACCTCCGAGTTCACGCACCCTGCAAGCTGCGATCAGAACTGTGGCCGAACAGCTGACGGCTCCGGGCGGATCGACGGCCTCGACGACTTCTTTGAGCCTGGGGCAGTGCAGTTTCGACATTCTGGCCCGACGAACACCGCGGTTGATCGGACGCAGCGAGTTATCCCCGCTCGGACCTGGCGATGACCGCTATATCGATGCCATCACCGAATCCGTCAAGGCTCTGGATCATTCGTATTTGGCCGTTCAGGGTCCTCCCGGCACCGGCAAAACCTTTACCGGCTCCCGTGTGATCAAACGGCTTGTCGACCTGGGCTGGAAGATCGGTGTCGTCGGCCAGTCCCACGCCCTCGTCGAGAACATGTTGCGCGGGGTGCTGGATGCCGGGGTGGCAAGTTCCCAGGTAGCCAAGAAACGAAGTGACCCCAATCCCGTCCCATGGCAAACACCGGATAAGAATTCGGAGTATGGCCAGTTCATCTCCGCCCAAGCCAGTGGGTGGGTGATCGGCGGCACGTCCTGGGATTTTGTCAATGCCGCAAAGTTGCCACCGGGCACCCTGGATTTGTTGGTGATCGACGAAGCGGGCCAGTTCAGCTTGGCAAACACCATCGCCACCTCAATCAGCGCGCAGCGCCTGCTGCTGTTGGGCGATCCACAACAATTGCCCCAGGTCAGTCAAGGTTCACATCCGGAACCGGTCGATAAGTCCGCCTTGGGCTGGCTCTCGGCCGGGCACGGTGCATTGCCGGCCGAATACGGTTACTTCTTGGAGACCACCTGGCGAATGCACCCGGACCTCTGCGCCCGAGTGTCTGCACTGGCCTATGAGAATCAACTGCACTCGCAGCCGAGCACTTTGGATCGACAACTGCTCGGACACGCTCCTGGCTTTGACGTCGTGCAGGTCAATCATCGAGGTAATTCTGTCGAGTCCGTCGAGGAAGCCGACGAGGTCGTCAACCAGGTCCGGAAGGCAGTTGGCGCTTCGTGGATTGCCGGTGCCGGCGTGCCGGCCAGACCGCTGACGGCGGCCGACTTCTTGGTGGT
The DNA here is from genome assembly GCA_038234115.1 of Mycobacteriales bacterium. Classification (GTDB taxonomy): domain Bacteria; phylum Actinomycetota; class Actinomycetes; order Mycobacteriales; family Nakamurellaceae; genus Nakamurella. Next base: position 4,569 of record JBBSUU010000111.1, on the reverse strand, counting down.
GGCGCCCTACAACGCGCAGGTCTGGAACATCCGCGAGCGGTTGAACGATGCCGGATTCGCAGCTGCCCGGGTCGGCACTGTCGATAAATTTCAGGGCCAAGAAGCTCCGGTGGTCATTGTCAGCATGACCGCGTCCGCTATGGATGACGTCCCGCGGGGAATCGACTTCCTGCTCTCCCGCAACCGGCTCAATGTTGCCGTCTCTCGCGGTCAATGGCGAGCGGTGATCATTCGCTCCGAGGCGCTCACCGATTTTCTGCCGCGGTCGCCGGCAGGATTGGCCGAACTCGGCGCGTTCATCACCTTGTGTGGCGGTTAGGACTCACCTTGTGTGGCGGTTAGGACTGGCAGCTTGGGTTGGAGTCAGACCGGCTGATCTGGCGGACCCGCCAACGCCGCCGAACCATCAGGCCGGCCGGCTCCACTACTATCGGCTGGTGACCTCGCCGAACAGTCCGACACCCGAGCGTGTTTTGACCGAAGATATCCTAGGCGCGGGCTGGACGGCTCAGACCCTTGAGCTCGAGCCGGATGCCGAAGGTCCGGTGGTAGCGACACTGGTACGCCGCGAACCAGAGGAAGGTGCCCCAGAATCCCGCCGTGCGGTGCTGTATCTCCACGGATACATCGACTATTTCTTCCAAGCCCACCTCGGTGACGCCTGGGCTGCCAACGGATTCGACTTCTATGCCCTTGATTTACGCAAATACGGCCGCTCACTGCGCTCCCATCAGACCCCGAACTATGTCACCGACCTGGCCGCCTATGACGAAGAGATCGATGAAGCCATCCGGATCATCCGTGCGGAAGGTCATGACTGCGTTGTCCTGATGGGGCATTCCACCGGCGGATTGATCGCGTCGCTGTGGGCCGACCGGCACCGTGGTGACCAGCTGATCGACGCCCTGATACTGAACAGTCCTTGGTTCGATCTGAACGGCAGCCTATTTGAGCAGACCGTCCTGACCAGAGTTGTCAGTGGCATCGGGCGGATTTCACCAAAGACCGTGGTAGCCAAACTTCCGGATCATTACGCCCGATCCATCCACAAGGACGCCGACGGCGAGTGGGATTTCGATCTGACCTGGAAACCGTTCATCGGCTTCCCGGTCCGGGCCGGATGGTTGCGCACTGTCCGCCGAGGGCACGCAGTTCTCAACCGAGGATTGAACATCGACGTTCCGGTGCTGGTGGCTACGTCTGCGCTGAGCGGTAATCATCGCAAGCCCAGCCCGGCGCTGACCAACGCCGATTGCGTGCTGAACGTGGCGCACATGGTCAAGGCGGCGCCGGGACTCGGAAGCGACGTCACCGTCGTCCAGATCAGCGGAGGGGTACACGATTTGGTTCTCTCGGCACCGGCCGTTCGGGCGGCCTTCCTGGCCGAGATCTTCTCTTGGACCAAGGAACATGTCGGCAGCCGGACCTAGTACCGGTCTGCGGGGCACTATTCTCGCCCTATCGGTCGGCACAGTGGGGACCCTGGTACATGGGGGTCGCGAGGTGGCGTCGGGCTTTCGCAAGATTCCCACCGAAAATCGCGTTCAGCTCGATCGCACCGGTCTCGCAGGGGATCAACAAGGCGATCTGACAGTTCATGGTGGCCCGGAAAAAGCCGTCTGTGTCTATTCTTTCGAGCACTATCCGGCGTGGGAGGCCGAACTGGAACTCACCCTCCAGGCGCCGGCCTTCGGTGAGAACCTGACCACTCTTGGACTGCTGGAATCGGACGTTTTCCTGGGCGACACTTTCCGTTGGGGTAGCGCAACAGTTCAGGTGAGTCAGCCCCGTCGGCCCTGCTTCAAGGTGGCTGCCCGATACGGCATCAAGGATCTGGCTGTCCGGGTCGAGGATTCGCTTCGAACAGGCTTCTATCTACGCGTGTTACAGCCCGGTCGAGTAAGCGCGTCCGACGACCTGGTTCTGACCGATGTCGAACCGGCCGCAATCAGCGTTGCCGACGTCAGCCTGGCGATGAACGGGCGCCGTTCTGGGCTGTCGTCTGAAGAACGAAACAATCTGCTGGACAAGGTATTACGCTCCCGAATTCTGCTCCCGCAGCGGTGGGTTCCAATACTCGAGAAGTTACGCAGCGGCGCCCCGGAACCGGATGATCTAGCCCGACTGACCGGGACCGGCATAGATTCGGCGCCGCCTGACAAGCCGGTCGGCACCGGCAGCAAAGATGTCTGACCGGAATTCCTACCTGTCGATCGCGGTTCCGGTGGAGGCCGAAATCGAGATAAAGCGATCCCGCTTCCTGGCGCTCCTGCAGCCGGTCGATTCCGAAGCGATGGCGCGATCTGTTGTTGACCAACGACGTCGGAGCCATCATGTTGCGCGGCACCACTGTTCGGCGTTCACTCTTGGTGCTGCTGTCGTGGGTGACGGCTCGGATATCGAAAGATCCAGCGATGACGGTGAGCCGGCCGGTACCGCAGGCATGCCCATGCTCGAAGTTCTGCGTGGACGCGAATTGCTCGATGTCGTGGCGGTGGTCAGTCGCTATTTCGGTGGCACGCTGCTGGGCGCCGGCGGGTTGGTCCGGGCCTATTCCGACGCCGTCGCGGCAGCCTGCGATCGGAGCAAACCGCTGCGCCGCAGCAGGTTCAGCCTTTTCGAGTTGACCATTGATCATGCGGTGGCCGGAAGGGTGGAGGCCGAACTACGCAATCACGGGGTGATTATCCAAGGAGTCCAATACCTGGAGTGCGCTGTCCTCACCGTTGCATCCGCCCCGGCCGGCGTACCCGAACTCGAAACGATCGTCGCCGGTATTACTTCCGGGAAGGCAGTCCTGCGACCTGCCGGACAATCCTGGGTGGACGGCTGAGTGTGCTATGTCGCTGTTCACGAATAGACTCCATCCAGGACCGGGGGAACCGGATTTCGAGCCGACCGAAGGTACCGGATTTCGAGCCGACCTGGAGGTCCTTCCTCGAAGCGGCGTTGGGCCTGCTCGACCTCCACGCAGTAAAACGATCACAATGAGTGGAAGGGGAGCTTCTCCCTCATCCGCGCCGAACGAGAGTGTCAATGCCGAACACGCAATATGCCGATAATCCGGTAGAAGACCCCCATGCCCGCTGAGGCAAAATCCACCTCTGCTCGACCATCGGTCTTCGCCGGATCTTATCGAACCACCACCATCGGCATGATCGCGTTGATCGGTTTGATGGCTTTTGAAGCACTGGCCGTCACCACCGCGATGCCGGTGATTGCCGAGGCTCTGGACGGGTTGACTCTCTACTCGATGGCATTCGCCGCGACCTTGGCGGCCAGCGTGCTTGGCATGGTGGTGGCCGGCCGGATGAGCGACCGCACCGGACCGAAGCACGCGATGTGGATCGGAATCGGGCTGTTCCTGTTGGGGTTGGTGATAGCCGGAACCGCGGTGGCAATGCCGATCCTCGTCCTTGGTCGTCTCGTCCAAGGGTTGGGGTCCGGAGCGCTCAGCGTGACACTGTATGTGGTGGTCGCCCAGATCTACCCGCAGACGCTGCGGCCCAAAGTCTTTGCCGCTTTTGCGGCAGCTTGGGTGATTCCAGCACTCATCGGCCCGGCGATCACCGGCTTTGTGGTCGAACACGTCAGCTGGCGCTGGGTCTTCTTCGGCGCCGCCGTGCTTGCGGTGCCGGCTGCCTTGATGGTGCGTAACTCGACTCGTGACTTACGGAGCGAGGATGTCGGCGGGACACGACCCTCGCGCAAACCCGTGGTGCTGGCCGGGGTCGCGGCACTCTGCGCTGTGCTGCTGCATTTCGGCGGCCAACAGAAGGGATTTATCGCCGCCGGCCTGATCACTCTGGCATTGGTTGGCTTGGCCATCGTCGTTCCACCGTTACTTCCCCGCGGAACCTTGTCAGTGCGCCGCGGGCTGCCAACGGTGATCGCGCTTCGTGCCTTGATCGGTGCCGGTTTCACCGTGGCCGAGGTCTTTCTGCCACTGCTTCTCACCCGCGAACGTGGCCTGTCCCCCGGCATTGCGGGGCTTGTCCTGACAGCCGCCGCTATCACCTGGTCGACGGGATCCTGGGTACGCGGCAGAAGTGCCGCCACCGGCCCCGCCGAGCAGACCAAATTCCTCTTCTGGGGAGCCTGCTGTATCGCGCTGGCTGTCGTCCTTGCCGCAGTGCCGCTCTGGTCCGCCGCGCCGGTCTTCATCGCTATGATCGGCTGGGCCGTCGGCGGTCTCGGGATGGGAATGGCCTACCCGACGCTGTCCATCCTTACTCTTGAGCTGTCACCGCCGGAGAGCCAGGGCGCCAATAGTTCTGCGCTGCAACTCGCCGAATCACTTTCCAGTGCGACATTCCTCGCCGTCACCGGCTTCGTGTTTGCCTTACTGATCGAACAGCATCCGCATGCAGCGTTCCTGTTTTGCTTCGGATTGGCGTTGACTCTTGCCATCAGTGCCATCGCCATTTCACGTCGAGCCGCGCCTCGCGGCTGACGATGCTGCCGCCTGTCGGGCAGTTCAGCGACCCAGTGGCCCACTCTCGTCGTTGGTCGAGCCATCTCCAGACCCTCAACCTGCGCTCAATCGCCCATTCAGCCCTCGAACATCTA
>JBBSUU010000110.1:0-8428 GCA_038234115.1 Mycobacteriales bacterium | reverse complement strand
TCAGTCCATCACGCGCGACCACCAGGATGGTGTCATCGCCGGCGATGGTTCCGATCACGTCGTCCATGCTGGCCCGGTCGATCGCACTGGCCAAAAATTGGGCAGCGCCGGGCGGCGTCCGCAAGATGGCCAGGTTGCCGGCCCCATTGAAGGAAACCAGAAGTTCAGCCAGCAATCGGGACAGACGTGAGGTGCCGCCAACCATCGGACGGGGGCCGCCATCCTCCGGTATCACATAGACCGGAGCACCACCGTCCACTCCCCTGACCTTCATCGCGCCCAACTCTTCCAGGTCACGCGAGAGGGTGGCCTGCGTGACGTCGAAACCTCGGTCCGACACCAGCAGTGCCAGTTCGGATTGGGAGTGCACCGCGTGATCTCGGATCACGTCGGTGATCCGAGATAGGCGGGCGGCCTTGGTGCCGGGCGAGCTGTTGGTCATCGCCGGAGGGCCTCAGCGCTTCTCGATCAGGAAACTGAGCAACGCCTTCTGGGCGTGCAACCGGTTCTCGGCCTCGTCCCAGACGGCGGACTGTGGACCGTCCAACACCTCGTCGGTGATTTCCCACCCGCGATGCGCCGGTAAACAGTGCAGCACTATGGCAGTCGGCGCCGCCCGGGCGAGCAGGTCGGCATTGAGTTGGTAGGGCCGGAACGGTCCGACTCGGTCCAGGCCGTCGTTCTCCTGTCCCATCGAGGTCCAGGTATCGGTAACCAACACATCGGCACCATCCACGGCGGCCTGGGGGTCGACGACCTGGGTGTAGGACCCGCCGGTCATGGCGGCTCGCTCCTTGGTGTCGATGGCCACCTGCGGGAGCGGGTCAAAACCGATCGGGGCCGCTACTCGAATGTGCATTCCCGCGTTGACCCCGCCGAGCATCAGCGAGTGGGCCATGTTGTTGTTGCCGTCACCGAGGTAGGTCAGGGTGAGCCCGGCAAGCGCGCCCTTCCGTTCCCTGATGGTCTGTAAATCGGCGAGCACCTGGCAGGGGTGGAACTCGTCGGTCAGCGCATTGATCACCGGCACGGTCGAGGCACTTGCCAGCGCATCGATGCGGCGCTGGGCAAATGTCCGAATGGCGATGGCGTCGACATAGCGGGATAGCACGCGGGAGGTGTCCTCGATGGTTTCTTCGCGTCCCAGTTGTGAAGTGCGTCCGTCGACGATGATCGGCTGGCCGCCCAATTGCGCGATCCCGACTTCGAAGGAAAGGCGTGTTCTGGTCGAGTTTTTCTCGAACACGACGGCAACGGCCATCCCGGCCAGCGGGGTCCAGCCATTGCGATTGGACTTGTATTGATCGGCGCGGTCCAGCACCATGACGAGCTCTGCCGGGCTGAGATCGTCGTCGCGGAGGAAGTGTCGAATCATGTACTGACTCCTGGGGTTTCGATACTGCTCAGGATGGTGGGAAGTGAGTCGATGAAGGTGTGCGCCTGCTCGGCGGTCAGGATCAGCGGTGGCGCCAGCCGCAACACATCAGCGGCCGGAGCGTTGATGATGAATCCCTGGTCCAGCGCGGCCGTTGCCGCCGCGGCGGCAACGGGCTGCGTCAACACGATTCCCAGCAGTAGCCCGGCACCTCGGACGTGGTCGATCAGTGGGTGGCCCAGGGCCTCCACGCTGCTGATGAAATCCTTGCCCAGCGCATCAACGTGTTCCAGCAACTTGTCTTTGGTGATGGTGTCCAGGACGGCGAGAGCTGCGGCGGCGCACACCGGGTTACCGGCGAAGGTCGACCCGTGTTGTCCGGGCTGGAGCAGGTTTGCCGCCGCACCGATGCCAATGGCGGCGCCGATGGGCAACCCGCCGCCGAGACCTTTGGCCAGTGTGATGATGTCGGGCCGGATGCCGCTGCGCTGGTGGGCGAACCAGGATCCGGTCCGTCCAATCCCGGTCTGAACCTCGTCGATGACCAGCAGCGCGCCGTTGTCCTTGGTGATCTTGCGAGCGGCGGCCAGATAACCATCCGGTGCCGGGATGACCCCGGCCTCCCCCATGATCGGTTCGAGAAATACCGCAGCAACCTGTTCATCAACCGCTGCTGTCAACGCCGCGACATCGCCGTAGGGGACGAATGCAACACCGGCCGGCATCGGCTCGAACGGCGCGCGTTTGGCCGGCTGGCCGGTCAGGGCAAGGGCTCCCATCGTCCGGCCGTGGAAGGACCCCTGCGCGGCAATGATTTTCGGCCGTCCGGTACGTCTGGCCATTTTGAACGCGGCTTCGTTGGCCTCGGCCCCGGAATTGCAGAAGATGACCTTGCCGTCAGCTGCCGCTCCGGCAATGTCGAGAAGTTTTTCGGCCAGGGCGATCACGGTGGGGTGGGCGAAAAAGTTGGAGACGTGACCGAGGGTCTGGATCTGGTGGGTCACCGCGGTGACGATTGCCGGGTGGCCGTGCCCGAGGGCATTGACCGCGATCCCGCCGAGCAGGTCGAGGTAGTTGTTGCCGTCGGCGTCGCTCACAATGGCGCCTTGACCGCGAACGAGTTCAATGGTCGGGGTGCCGAAGTTGTCCATCAGGCAGTGTTGCCAACGCTGTGCGGCATGTTGATTATGACTGGTACTCAAGTGGTTTCCGTTTCAAGAGTGATGACTTGGTGGCCGGGGCGGCTGCGTTCGTCGTCCAGCCATCGGCAAGGACGTGGCCGGCCCGGGAACGGTGGACTCGACAACGCCGGCCTCGAAAGACGCCTCGTCGATCACCATGGTGCCCACCCCCTCATCGGTGACGATCTCCAGCAGCACAGCGTGCGGTACACGTCCGTCGATCACATGTGCACGTGGAACGCCACCGCGGACGGCCCGCAGGCAACCCTCCATCTTGGGCACCATGCCGGCCTCCAAACAGGGCAGCATCGCCTCTAGGTCATCCGCGGTGATCACCGATAGCAGTGACGATGGATCGGGCCAGTCTGAGTACAGGCCCTCGACATCGGTGAGCATCAACAATTTGGACGCCCCGAGGGCGATGGCCAACGCGGCGGCCGCAGTGTCAGCATTGACGTTGTGCACCACCCCTTCGGCATCCGGCGCGACGGTTGCAATTACCGGGATACGCCCAGTGGCAATCAGATCCAATACCGCTTCGGGATTTACCCTGGCCACGTCGCCAACCAGACCGATATCCATCTGCACACCATCGACAGCAACCGTTCGGCGAACCGCGGTGAACAAATTGGCGTCCTCACCGGACATTCCGACGGCGAACGGTCCATGGGTGTTGATCAGGTTGACCAATTCGCGGCCCACCTGACCGACCAACACCATCCGGACGATATCCATCGTTTCCGGTGTGGTGACCCGGAAGCCACCCCGGAATTCGCCGGACACTCCCAGCCTTTTCAGCATCGCGCTGATCTGCGGGCCGCCGCCGTGCACCACCACGGGTTTGAGTCCAACGGTTCGCAGAAATACCATATCGGCAGCGAAGGCAACCTTCAGGCTGTCGTCGGTCATGGCGTTTCCGCCATATTTCACGACCACCACCTGGCCGCGCCATTTGAGCAGCCACGGCAAGGTGTCGGCCAAGAAACCGGCCTTCGCCGTCGCGGTCACCAACTGGGATCGGTCACGGGGCTGGGTATGCGGTGTGGGCGCCGGATCGACCGGCGACTCGTCTGCCGTCTTTGAATTCGCACTCATGTCGAGTAGGCCGAGTTCTCGTGGACATAGGCATGGGACAGGTCGTTGGTGTAGATCGTCGCTTCCTCGACGCCGGCGTGCAGGTCGATCTGCACTCGGGCCGTCCGGCCGGACAGGTCAACGCCGCTGCGGTCCGCACCCACCGACCCGCCGCGGCAGATCCACACGCCGTTGATGGCCACATCCACCTGGTTCGGATCGAAAGCAGCTGCGGTGGTGCCAACGGCGGCCAGAATCCGACCCCAGTTGGCGTCACCACCAAAGAATGCCGTTTTCACCAGGTTGTTCCGCGCCACCGCCCGCCCCACTTCGACAGCGTCATCCTCGGAGGCGGCATGGGTCACTTGAATGGAGATCTCCTTGGTGGCACCCTCGGCGTCGGAGATCAGCTGCATTGCCAAGTCCTTGCAGGCCTTAGTGATCACCGCGGTCAGCACCTCCGGCGACGGCCGCACGCCGGAAGCGCCGGAGGCCAGCAGCAGGACCGTATCGTTGGTGGACATCGCTCCGTCGGAGTCAACCCGGTCGAAACTGACTCTGGTGCCGGCTCGCAGGGCGGCCTGCAGGTCTGCCGCCCCGGCTTCGGCGTCGGTGGTCAGAACCACCAGCATGGTCGCCAATCCCGGCGCCAACATACCGGCGCCTTTGGCCATTCCACCGACGCTGAACCCGGGACCCTGCACGGCAACGGTCTTCGGAACCGAATCTGTGGTCATGATCGCCTTCGAGGCGGCATCGCCGCCGGAAACAGCTAGCGCTGCAAAAGACTCGCTCACTCCCAGGTCAATTTTCTCCATGGGCAGGCGCTCACCGATCAGTCCGGTGGAGCAGATGGCGACCTTTTCCGGGCCGGTACCAAGAAGCGCGGCGACGTGAGTTGCGGTCTGGACCGAGTCGGCAAATCCATTCGGGCCGGTGCACGCGTTGGCGCCACCGGAGTTGAGAAATACCGCCCGCAGCTCACCTGCACCGATGATCTGTTCGCACCATTGAACCGGGGCTGCCTTGACCCGGTTGGAGGTGAAAACGCCCGCGGCGGTGAAGGTCGGCCCGTCGTTGACGACCAGCGCACAGTCGGAGTTTCCAGAGGCCTTCAGCCCGGCGGTGACACCGGCTGCACGGAAACCAACGGGTGTAGTGACGGTCATGGTGCGATCCCTACTGTTGACAGGCCAACGGTTTCCACCAGGCCGAGTGCGAGATTGAATGATTGGACGGCGGCACCGGCGGTGCCCTTCGTCAGGTTGTCCACCGCGGCAACAGCAATTACGACGCCGGCCTCGGGGTCCAAAGCAATTTGGAGGTGCACGGCATTGGATCCGACCGTGGCCTTGGTTACCGGCCACTGACCTGCCGGCAGCAGATGAACGAACGGTTCAGCCGCGTAGGCGTTCTCGTAGGTCTCTCGGAGGAGTTCGGCGGTGACTCCGAGCGCCACCGGCGCGGTCACCGTCGCCAGGATTCCTCGACTCATCGGGATCAGGATCGGGATGAAACTGACCTGCACCGGCTGACCGGCTGCCGCCGAGAGATTCTGCACCATCTCAGGTGTGTGTCGGTGCAGACCACCGACACCGTAGGCGCTGGCCGATCCCATTACCTCGCTGCCCAGGAGATTCGGCTTCAAGGACTTGCCGGCTCCGGACGTCCCGGACACGGCCACCACATTGATATTCAGCTGCACCAGACCCGCAGCCACCGCCGGCGCGAACGCCAATGAGGCCGCGGTGGGATAACACCCGGGTACCGCGATCCGGGTAGCGCCCCGCAGTGCTTCGCGGGCGCCCGGAAGTTCTGGCATGCCGTAGGGCCACGTCCCGGGATGCGCCCCACCGTAGAACTTCTCCCAGGCCGCCGAATCGGCCAACCGGTGGTCGGCACCACAGTCGATGACAACCGTCGATGCCGGCAGTCGGGCAGCAATCGCCGCCGAGTGCCCGTGCGGCAGAGCGAGGAAGACTGCGTCGTGATCGGCCAGTTCCCGCACGGACGTTTCCACCAGTTCACGACCGGCGAGTGGCACCAAATTCTGATGGTGCTCGCCCAGCCGAGAACCAGCGCTTGCATTCGCTGTCAAGGCGCCGATTTCGACATCGGGGTGCCCCAACAGCAGGCGCAGCAACTCACCCCCGGCATAGCCACTGGCTCCGGCAACCGCGACGCGGTACGTCATCTATTTTCCTCGGACTCAACTGCGCGCCGGGCACGCTGCCCTGCCCAGAAAACTATACACCGTATTGCATGATCATTCATACGTGGCGCGGTCAGCGCGGGTCTTCGTCATCTTGATGATTGCCTTCGGGCGATCCGGGGCAGGTACCCCACATGACAACGACAGCGCCCACCTCGGCCACCGAACCCCCCGATCCGTCGCAGCCCATACCAACCCCTGATGCGCCGCCACCGGGTACGCCTCACACAGCGCCCGCCCCCGAACCCGTGCCCGATGTGCCGTTAGTGCCGGGTGTGGTGCCCAATGCCCCGGGGAGCCCGGACGCCACCCCCTTCAACCCTGGCCAGCCGATGAACCCGGCCTGAAGAAGTACCCGCTTCGACAAGATCTCCCCCACCGGCAGAATCGGGCCCAATACGGCACGGCCCGGACCGCTCAACCGACCAGGCTGGCACCGGATAGTGCGAACAGCGCGATGGCGGCGCCGGCCAATCCGATCATCGCGATGAACAGCTCCCGCCGGCCCGGCGACTTCACTCCCACCCGGGCCCCGACGGCAGCGATCGCCGCGAAAGCCACGGCAGCCAGGATCCGCCACCGGTCGGGGCGTTCCGCTGAGCCGAAAAGTATGACCAAGGTGGCGCTCATCAAGAGAAAAGGACCCGCGATCGCACTAACAACCGAACCGAGGCGATGTGGGAGGCCCCGCACGCCGGTTCTCTCATCGGCGATCAAATCTGGCAGCACGTTGGCAAAGTGCGCTGCCACGCCCAGCAGTGCACCCGCGACTACCGCCCACCACACCGGCCAGGCATGAACGGGCAAGGCCAACGTGGCAGCGGCCGGCAACGAGCCGAAGGCCATCGCATAGGGCAGCCAGGACCAGGCGGTTGCCTTGGCGCCGAAGTTGTAGAGCAGACCGGAAACTGCGATCACCACGGGTGCGATTCCGGCCGGCCAGCCCAGTCCGATCGCAAGAATGATTGACAGCGCAGCGGTAAGAATCCCCGCCGCCCAGGCTGCGACGGCCACGGCGCGACGGGAAATATCGCCCTCTGCCACGGGTTTGTCAGTTCGATCATTGACCCGATCGCGCTCGAAATCGATCGCGTCATTGGACCAGCCGATGGTCAGTTGCCCGAAAAAGACCGCAGCCGTCACCAGAGCGCCGGTTCCGATTCGCAGCCCGGCAAGCGCGCCCAACCCCGCGGCAAAGGCAGTAACGGCGGCCGTCGGCACCGGATGCGAGCTCAGGATCAGCGACCGGAATGCAGCCAAAAACCTTGCTCCCCCTGGTCGTTCTACGGGGGCGGTCATAGCGGCGAGCATAATGCGAACATGACCAAGCGCGCGGCAAAGCACGACCGAGTCAGTGACCTGCTGCGGCGCCGGGCCGGCCGATGACGACGTTGGCTGCTGTTTTCCCGGTACTTCCGCCGCATCGCTACTCGCAAACCGAACTCACCGCGGAATTTGCCCGAGTGTGCCTGGGCGAGGGATCACGCCAACGAGAGGTGTTGGCCCGGCTGCACGGCAACTCGCGGGTGGAGTTTCGACATCTGGCCATTCCGATTGACCGATACCGGGAGCTGGCCGACTTCACTGACGCAAACACCATTTTTATCGACGTGGCCGTGGATCTTGGAGCGCAAGCCATCCGCGGCGCCCTCGACCGGGCCGGTATCCGGCCCGATCAGGTCGACCTCATCATTTCCACCACCATCACCGGGATAGCGGTTCCGTCCTTGGACGCCAGACTGGCCGAGCGGGTGGGCTTTCGGCCGGATATCAAGCGGATGCCGCTTTTCGGTCTCGGTTGCGTGGCCGGCGCCGCGGGAATCTCTCGGATGCACGACTATCTGCTCGGACATCCCGATCACATCGCGGTCCTGCTCTCCGTAGAACTGTGCTCCCTGACAATCCAGCGGGGGGATCGTTCCATCCCCAATCTCGTGGCCAGCGGGCTGTTCGGGGACGGTGCCGCAGCCGTGATCGGCGTCGGGCGGGCACGCGCCGACCGAGATCAGATCAGTGGGCCACAAGTGATCGATACCAGAAGCCATCTGTATCCGGACACCACCCGGACCATGGGATGGGACGTCGGCAGCACCGGTCTCAAAATTGTGCTCGATGCCCAGGTGCCGTCGCTGGTCCGGCAGTATCTCGGCGACGACGTCAAGTCTTTCGCCGGTGATCATGGTTTGGATGTCAGCGAAATCGGCTGCTGGGTATCGCATCCCGGCGGACCGAAGGTGATCCAGGCAATCGAGGAGGCGCTGGCCCTGCCGCCCGACGCCCTGGAGATGACCTGGCGTTCGCTGGCTGCGGTCGGCAATCTGTCGTCATCCTCGGTATTGCACGTTCTGAACGACACCTGGCAGCAGCGCCGGCCGGCGGCGGGCACCCCCAGCATGTTGATGGCCATGGGCCCGGGATTCTGTTCGGAATTGGTACTCCTCACATGGTGACTGCGTACCTGGTACTGGTGGCGTTGGTGGGGATGGAGCGCATCGGCGAACTAGTCGTATCCAAACGCAATATCAGCTGGAGCCTGCGCAATGGCGGTGTAGAAAAAGGTTTCGGGCACTACCCGTTCATGGTGGT
>JBBSUU010000109.1:0-8437 GCA_038234115.1 Mycobacteriales bacterium | reverse complement strand
GTCGGACATTTCGACTATGCACGAGTTGACGTGTTTCCGCGGAAGCGTGTGAACCAGATTGTTTCCGCGGAACGTTTTGAGCGGACGCAGCCCGCCGGTGTGTCGGTAACCGGCGGCATGTTGTTTCCGCGGAGGCGCGAAACGATCGACGCTCCGAGCAGCCACAAAGATTGCAAAGCGTCGCTCGAGGAGACCCGAGCGATTTCCGCACTCGTCAGGTCAAGGCCTGCGAAGAGATCACTTCGTACTCGACCACAGATGCGTTGAGGATTGATACGGACTGGTCATCTTCAGTACCGCTACCGCGGAATGTCTGAACGGCCTCGACCGACTCCCAGCGTTCCAACACGTTGATCCGCCCCGGGTCGAGCAAATCTGGGCTCAAGGAAAAGTCGAGGCATCCCGGTGCAGTGCGTGCCTGTTCGACGATTCTGACGCATCCCGCGAGGTAGGCATCGCGCTGATCCGGGTCAACCTCGAGATGCCCTGCCACGATCACCATGCAAAATTCCCTCCCGCCGGCCCCATCGTCGGGACCAGCCACCAGTTCAACCAGCTTCCAGTTGAACCAGCATGAGTTCACCCTGCCATCGCAGCGTCAGTCAAGAGTGGCAACCACATCCGACCGGATGCGCTCCGAATAGTCGCGCGATGAGGGCTGCTGGGTCAGCAGACCGAAGAACTTTGATTCGGCCACGTCCTGTGTTGCAAGCGTTGTGTTGCAGCCTGCCAACCGGCCGAGAGTGATTCGCGATGGAGCGGCTACTGATTTTTGTGTGCATCCTCTCCGGGAGAACATGCGGGTGTGGTTGGAGCGCTGAACATTTCGAATATGCACGAGTGGACGTGTTTGAGCGGACGCTTATGAACCGGATTGTTTCCGCGGAAACGTTTTGAGCGGATGCACACGTTTTGTGCGATGGGAGGCTGCGGCACGCGTCCTGTACGTCGGTAACCGGCGCGACACGTTCTGTGCTTCGGCAACCGGCGGCAAGTGGTTTCCGCGGAAGCGCTGACCAGTCTTAACGAGAACGAAAGCGGGCTGGTTATCGACCCTGTTCAAGGAGAGTGAGTTCGGCAACTACCCGATCCAAGAACTCATCCACCTGGTCCTCATCGAATCCTCGACGACCGAACTGCGGCTTGTTGAACACGACGTTGCATACGTCGGCAGCTGCCATGGCGCCGGCCGGCGGCTGACTTCCCTGTTCGAGGCGAGTCGCGACACCACTGAGGAACTGTTCTACTTCGGCCTGGTTGTAACCGCGCCTGCCGAGCCGGGAAGGCTTGAAGCAAGCGCCTCTGACGTTGTCCGCGTTGATACGCTCGGTCACTGTCGGCCCCTTTCGCGTTGGGAAGAATTTACCAGTTGAAATGCGCACGACACGCCGCATCAGGGAGCCGTTAGTGACGGCGTTTCCGCGGAAGCGTCGTGCCAAGAAATGTTTCCGCGGAAGCACCGCGGGAAGAAATGTTTCCGCGGAAGCACCGCGGGAAGAAATGTTTCCGCGGAAACACTCAGCTCAGCAAACTTCGAATATCTTCGGCAGTCAGTGCGCCCGCCGACGCCCCATCGGCTTCCATCACCGACGAGAACAGTTTGGCCTTGGCATCTTTCAGCGCCATCACCTTCTCCTCGATCGTTCCCTTGGCCACCAATCGGTACACCATGACGTTCTTGGTCTGGCCGATCCGGTGCACCCGGTCGATGGCTTGGGCCTCCGAGGCCGGGTTCCACCAGGGGTCCAGCAGAAAGACGTAGTCCGCTTCGGTCAGATTCAAACCGAAGCCACCGGCCTTCAAGCTGATCAGGAAGATCGGTGCATCCCCGGATTTAAATGACGCCAACACAGCCGGACGATCGCGGGTGCTGCCGTCCAAGTAGCAGTAGCGGTAGCCCACCTCGTCCAGCCGGGCTCGGACCTTGCCGAGGAACCCGGTGAACTGGCTGAACACCAGCACGCGATGCCCTTCGGCGACGATGTCCTCCAGTTGCTCCAGCAGCGCATCGAGTTTGGTCGACGGCACACCCGCATATGCCTCGTCGATCAGGGAAGCATCCAGACTCAGTCGCCGCAGCAGCGTCAGTGACCGGAAGATCTCGAACCGGTTCTTGTTCATATCCTCGATCAGGCCCAGCACCTTCTGCCGCTCACGCTGGAGATGTGTTTGGTACACCTTCTGGTGCTTCGGGTTCAGCTCCAGTTCGATGATCTGTTCCTGCTTCGGCGGTAGGTCGCCCGCCACCTGATCCTTGGTGCGCCGCAACATGAGCGGTCGAATCCGGCGCCGGAGTAAAGCGAGTTTCTCGTTCTCACCACTCTTCTCGATCGGCTTCGCGTAGTAGTCCGAAAATTTTGTGGAGCTTCCGAAAAGGCCGGGTGCAGTGATGGAGAAGAGTGACCAGAGCTCCATCAAGTTGTTCTCCATCGGCGTTCCGGTGATGGCCAACTTGAACGGGGTCGTCAACTTCTTCGCGCACTTGTAACCCTGGGACTGGTGGTTCTTCACGAATTGCGCTTCGTCCAGAATCAGACCGGCCCAGGAAACCTCCTCGTACCCCTCGAATTCCAGCCGGAACAGGGCATAGGAGGTGATGACGATGTCGGCGCCATCAGCCACCTCGGTCAGCGAGGACCCGCGACGCTTATATGTTTCGTTGATTACTGCGACCTTCAGACCCGGTGCGAACTTCAGCGCTTCGGAGCGCCAGTTTCCAACCACACTGGTCGGGGCGACAACCAAAAACGGTCGTGAGATCCCTGACTCCACCGCACGACAGATCAACGCCAGCGCCTGAATCGTCTTCCCCAGCCCCATATCGTCGGCCAGGATGCCGCCGAGTCCGCAGTCATGCAGGAACGAGAGCCAGTTGAATCCCTCCTGCTGGTAGGGACGCAGGGTCACATCCATCATCGCCGGCACTGGCTGCGCTGCCATTTCCGCCACCGAGTTCAGTGCGCCCACCGACTGGTGCCAGGCCGCCGCCGGCGAATCCACGACGCCAAGTTCTTGGAGTTCCTCCACCAGCGAGGACTGGAACCGGCTGACCCGCATCGTGCTGGAGCCAGGCTCCTGGAGGTGGCGCGCCTCCTCGATCAAACGTCGGAGTTGGTCGAACGACTTGGACTCCAATATGAAATAGGTGCCGGACGGCAGGATCATGTGGTCCTGATTTCGCGCCAAAGCCAGGAATATATCGACCAGCTGCACCTCCTCGTCATCGACCGTGACACTGATCTTGAGGTCGAACCAATCACGCCCTTCTGATGAAGCATCACCCGAGATGCCAATGACGGCAGTACCTTCGGCTTCTCGATAGTTCACGTCACCGACTACCACCACGTTAAAAGCGGGGTTTAGCTGAAGCTCGGGAAGCATCGCTGACAGGAATTCGAGCATGGGGAGACCGGTCAGGGTCAGAGACGGAGCCATTCTTCCCTTGTCCAGCAAATATGCCACGTCAGGGAGTGAGATCCGTTGCAGAGTAGCTGCTTCGGCGGCCAGGTCGCGATAGGAATGCGGGCGCGAGTCCGGCCAGAGTGGCAGCTCATGATCGGCACCGGAATACACCCATCCCCAATGCGCAACCAATCGGTGAGACGGAAGATGCTCGACCGTCAACTGCAGGCGTGGCGGCGGCAGTTGCGGCACTTCGAAACTCGAGTCCGTGGAGACAATGCGGACGCGTCGCCGCAGCGCCGGCAGAAACGTGCGGTGAAACTTTTCGAAATCCGCGGCCGGCACCAACTGGACACCGTCCTGGAAGACCTTGCGGAGTTCCCGGCTGGGGGTGGGGCGTAGCCGGGTGAGGGTCAGTGTGTAGTCCGATATCTCGGCGGCCTCATCCAACGGCGACCAGGACACCACACCGTGGGCGGGCACCCCGAGCAGTAGCGAATGATCGCTCACGATCGGCGCCCCGTCACTCAGAACCATCGGTCGTAGCGCGAGATCGCTGCGCTGCCCTAAAATATCGCTGCGCTGCTCGACAATATCGCTGCGCTGCTCGACAACATCGAGGACGATTTCCGCGGTGGAAGTTGTCATGGTGACCGGAGTTTGAGATTTGCCGGATCCGATCAGGCTGATCCCGGTGTCGGCCGCTTTGTCCAGCAGATCCCAGACGGTGTCAGACGTGAGGCTGTCCAGGTGGATCCAGGCGGCCGTCGAAGAGTAGTAACTGGTGGTCAGGCTGATCGAGGCAATGGTGGAGAGCCATTGGATGTGGTCGGCGTTCGGGCGTTGTTTGCCGTATCCCTGGTAGGTCAGATTCGACCAGGAAATACCGGTCCTGATCCATTTGCCCTTCGGCCCCTGCTTGACCGGCCGAATCCCCAGCATGGTCGGCGTCACTTTTGTAGGGCCAGGCTTGATCGAGGACCCGTAACCATAGGACCTGCGCACGGGTGCCACCGCCGGTGCGAGCAGTTCGAACTGCAGACCGAGCGGATACCCGGGCTCGGCCATTCCATCTTCGTCGGCGTCCACCAGCTCGGCCAGTGCGGATTCCCAGGCCGACCGCACCGGTTTGGCCTCCTGCTGCCGGGCCGATAACCCCATGTAGATCAGCGCCACCAGATGCTTGCAGTTCATCCGGACCGGGCAGGAACAAGTCCCGTTGAGTTTGGTGATGGTGAAACCGTCCAGGGTCAGGGTGACGCTGGCGCTGTACGGATAACGCTCCCCGCCGGCAATCTGACCGGTGATATTCAACGGATCCTCGCTGATCCTGATGGCCGAAACGGTCCCACGCTTGGCGTAGTCCAGACCCTTCTGAACGGTGAAGGCGCCCACCAGCAAACTGAGCGACTGGATGTCGATCACAGTCGCCCTCCTGCCGAAACCGGGGGATGAGGCACAGTGAGCAGCTTACTTTCCAGGACCGACAGCCCCGGAACCCATGCACTCTGGAACTATTCACGCCGCCGCATCGACCCCGACCTGCGCAGAGCTGCGGTGGCAGATCGATTTGAAGCCGTTGAACCGCGCCGACATTTGAATGCCAAAGCCCTCGGTTCACGAGAACATTCGGGTAGCGCGCAGAATGAGCCAATGAGCGCAGCGGCGAAGGACGGGGCGGATCCAGGTCCGGAAGCCGAGCCTGCCGAAAGCACCATGACCGTACTGATCGCCTTCGCGGCCAACCTCGTCGTCGCCATCGCCAAAACCGTCGCTGCCTTCTTTACCGGATCCGCATCCCTGGTCGCGGAGTCGGCGCACTCCTGGGCCGACGCCGGCAACGAGATCTTCCTGATTGTGGCGAACAAGCGTTCCCGCAAACCGGCCGATGAAACGCACCCACTGGGTTATGGACGGGAGGTCTACGTCTGGTCCCTGTTTGCTGCGCTCGGGTTGTTCGCGGCCGGCTCCGCGGTGTCCATCACCCACGGTGTCACCGAGTTGTTGAACCCCTCGCCGGCCGAGGACTTCATTATCGGCTACATCGTACTTGCGATAGCCTTTGTGCTGGAGGGTATCTCGTTCTTGCAATCGATCCGCCAGGCTCGCAAGGAAGCCGAACAACTGGACCGTGACCTGCTGCAACATGTGCTGGCGACCTCCGACCCAACGCTACGAGCGGTTTTTGCCGAGGACGCCGCCGCGCTGATCGGGCTGTTGGTTGCCGGCGCCGGATTGTTGGCTCATCAGCTGACCGGGTCGCCGATTCCGGATGCCATCGGGTCCATCGTGATCGGCATCCTTCTCGGTGTCGTCGCCTATGTCCTGCTCGATCGCAATCGGGCGTTCCTGGTCGGCGAACTGGTCGATCCCCGGATCCGCTCCGCGGCCATTCGTCAACTGATCTCGTTGCCTGAAGTGTCCCGGGTCACCTACCTACGGCTCGAAGTTGTAGGACCGAGACGGGTAAGCCTGGTGGCCAATGTCGACCTGACCGGCGACGACAAGGAGTCCCTACTCGCGGTCCGACTGCGTGATCTGGAAGCCAAACTGACCCGCGCTCCCGCCGTTGTGGAGGCCGTACTGAGTCTTTCCGCACCCGACGAAACCGATCTGATCTCGTAGCTCGCGAGCTACGGGTCGTATTCAAGGAGAAACTGTGACACGCACTTCAGGGACACCCACTTCAGACACCCAGGTCACCGGCGCGTCGACACCGGAGAGATCGGGCACCGCAAGGCTCGAATTCGATCCGCTGGATCCGGTCGGCATTGACGCTCTCCTGACGCCCGACGAACGACTCATTCGAGCCTCGGTGCGCGAGATGTGCGATCGGGTTGTCGAACCACACGTATCGCAGTGGTTCGAGTCCGGGCAGATCCCCGACATCAGAGCGCTTTTCAAGCACCTCGGCGAGCTCGGCGTGCTGGGGATGCACCTTGAGGGCTACGGCTGCGCCGGCCTGTCGGCGACCGCTTACGGTCTGGCTTGTCTGGAACTGGAAGCCACCGACTCCGGGTTGCGGTCGATGGTTTCGGTCCAGGGTTCGCTGGCAATGTTCGCGATCTGGCGTTGGGGGTCGGAAGAACAGAAGCAGGAATGGCTGCCGCGGATGGCTGCGGGGGAGGCCATCGGATGCTTCGGTTTGACCGAACCCGATTCCGGGTCCGACCCGGCGAGTATGACGACCCGGGCGGTGCGAGATGGCTCAGACTGGCTGCTGACCGGGCGAAAGATGTGGATTACCAACGGGTCTATCGCCGACGTGGCGGTTGTCTGGGCGCAGACACCGGAAGGAATCCGTGGGTTTGTGGTCCCGACCTCGAGTCCAGGATTCGCCGCTCCGGAGATCAAGCACAAGATGTCCCTGCGTGCTTCGGTGACGAGCGAGCTGGTGATGGATGACATCCGGCTGCCGGATTCGAGCGTCCTGCCGCTGGTCACCGGGCTCAAAGGGCCGCTGTCCTGTCTGAATGAAGCGCGCTACGGCATCGTGTGGGGATCGATGGGCGCCGCGAGGTCCGCCTTTTCGCAGACGCTTCGGTACGCCGCCGAGCGTCAGCAGTTCGGCCGACCGATCGCCGGCTTCCAACTCACCCAGCAGAAACTTGCTGACATGTCGCTGGAACTGACGAAAGGAACATTGCTCGCACTGCATCTTGGCCGGCGCAAGGATTCTGTCGGGCTGCTGACGCCGCAGGTCAGCATGGGCAAACTCAACAACGTCCGCGAAGCGTTGAGGATCTGCCGGACAGCTCGCACCATTCTGGGCGCCAATGGCATTTCGCTGGAGTATCCGGTGATCAGGCACATGAACAACCTCGAATCAGTCCTCACCTATGAGGGCACAACCGAGATGCACACCCTGATTCTGGGCCAAGCCCTGACCGGAGAGCAGGCCTTCAGATAGCCCCTGGGTTCCCGCGAGCACCTCACCTGCCACAACGACGTAATTACAAACACAAATCCAGCAAACCGGAACATTTGCCTCGCCGATAACGCTGCAACAAGCTACCGGGCTCTTCGCTTGGCTATCAGAGATTCAAAGAGGAGAACACGTATGACAACGACTTCCACGCTTCCCGCCGCTGCGGCCGGCACTTTCGCCATTGGCGGCGAACGGACCGTGAACCGATTGGGTTACGGAACCATGCAGTTGACCGGCACCGGAGTGTGGGGACCGCCCAAGGATCACGCCGAGGCAGTCAAGGTATTGCGCAGAGCTGTCGAGCAGGGCGTCAACTTCATCGACACTGCCGACTCCTACGGGCCGGCAATCGCCGAGCCGCTGATCCACGAAGCGCTCGCCCCCTACGCAGACGATCTGGTGATCGCCACCAAGGCCGGGTTGACCCGTTCGGGCCCGGGCGACTGGCGAGCGGTTGGTCGGCCGGAATATCTGCGTCAGCAGGCCGAAATGAGTTTGCGCATCATGGGTCTGGAGCGCATCGATCTATTCCAACTCCATCGCATCGACCCACAGGTGCCGTTGGCCGATCAGGTCGGCGAACTGAAACTCCTGCAGGACGAGGGCAAGATCGGCCACATCGGCCTGAGCGAAGTCTCGGTTGCACAGCTGATCGAAGCCGGCCAGGTCGCCACCATCGCTTCGGTGCAGAACCTCTACAACCTCGCTGACAGAAGCGCCGAAGAACTGCTCTCCTATTCCACTGAGCACAACATCGCGTTCATCCCGTGGTTCCCGCTGGCGACCGGCAAGCTTGTCGGCCCGGACAGCATCCTCAGCGACCTGGCATCGAAGCACGACGCAACGCCGTCGCAGCTTGCACTTGCCTGGTTGCTCAAGCGTTCACCGGTCGTGATCCCCATTCCCGGCACCGCTTCGGTCGCTCACCTGGACGAAAACATCGCCGGTGCGCAGGTCACGCTCACTGACGCCGAGTATGACGAGCTGACGAAGTTGGCCGGCTGAAAAGTATTTGATTTAGGTGTGGTCGCGGGATAGGGGCGCGCCACCCCCCGCACACGCCCCACGCCCGCGCGCCAGGCCCAGACCAGCCCAGGTGGCGCCTGC
>JBBSUU010000108.1:0-8489 GCA_038234115.1 Mycobacteriales bacterium | reverse complement strand
CTCACTCGGCGCCGAACGTCTTACCGGAGCGCCATTCTCGCCGAAAACGTCAGGAATGATGCCGGGCTCCCAGAGCACAAAATCTGCGCCGGGGCGGGGGGCCGTATCGCGTGTCACGGCCACCACCGGCGCGCCCACCAGTCGAGTGGCAGAGACCGCCGGGTCAGCCACCGTTGCCGACGCCAGGATGACGGTTGGGTTGCTGCCATAAATTCGGCACAAACGCAGCAGCCGCCGCAGCACCAACGCCACATGGGACCCGAAAACGCCGCGATAGGAATGACATTCATCAACGACCACGTACTTCAGTCGTTTCAGCAGCCTTGCCCAGCGCGCATGGTTCGGCAGAATGCCCCGATGGATCATGTCCGGGTTTGTCAGGATCCATCGCGAGTGTGCCCTGACCCAGTCCCGTAGATCCATCGAAGTATCCCCGTCGTAGAGCGACGGATGGATCCCTGGCAGGTTCAGTTCGGTCAGCGTGCCGAGTTGGTCGGCGGCCAGTGCCTTGGTCGGCGCCAGATACAGGGCAGTGCTGCGCCGGTCCGCCAGCAGATCGGTCAGAATCGGTAGTTGGTAGGCCAACGATTTACCAGATGCAGTTCCAGTCGCCAGCACAACATGGGTTCCCCCATGCGCCAGTACCGCTGCCTGAACCTGATGGCTGAACGGCGCGGCGATACCCCGAGCGGCGAACGCTGCCACCACCGACGAAGCCGCCCAGTTCGGCCACGGTGAGTACGAACCGATTCGTCTCGGCAGACTCTCGATATGGCGAATCGGGTCTTCCTCGCCGGACACGGCGAGTAACAGGCTTTCCAACAATGAGCCGTTCGTGCGCCGCCGCGGGGCGATTGGGGAGAGGTCGGCAGCCGGACCAGAATTTCCTGCGGAAGCGGACACCCTCTCATTGTCCCAGTCCTGCGTTGCCCGGGATGGCTATCGCAGCTGCGCCGATGGCGAACGTGTGGTGTGGCTCACAGGATGACGTCGCGCGGGCGACAAAGCCCACCGGTGTATCGATCCCGCCCGGCACGGCGGCCTCAAAATGGGTGACCTGCGTTACGTTGCGCGCCTCACATGCCTTACAGTGAGCCGATCAGCGCTGACCCAGGGTCAGCGCTGATTCTGTGTCGACCAACGCCGGTCAGTCCGCGTGCGCGGAAGCCCGGCGACGTTTATGCCGGATCAGGAGCCGCATGACGAACCACCTCGCGTTAGAAGTATCGACGAAACTCAGTGGCGGTGATCAGGCGATTGTCATCGCCGTCGCCGTTGTTGCTCTTGTCGCCCTTGCCATTGCCTTCGTTCTGCGGGCCGGAGTGTTGGCCGCAGACAAGGGCACCGCCAAAATGCAGGAAATTTCCGAGGCAGTACAAGAAGGAGCTGCGGCCTACCTGGAACGTATGTTCCGGACCCTTGGCATCTTCGTGGTGCTGGTGTTCGGTCTGCTCTTCGTGCTGCCGGGAGATGCCTCCGAACGAATCGGCCGATCGATCTTCTTCTTGGTCGGCGCCTTGTTCTCGGCCAGCATCGGTTACCTCGGCATGTGGCTGGCGACTCGGGCCAATGTGCGCGTAGCCGCCGCTGCCAACTCCACCGGTCGTGAAGAAGCAATGAAAATTGCCTTCCGTACCGGCGGCACCGTCGGCCTTGCCACCACCGGACTTGGCCTCCTCGGCGCCTCCGTGGTGGTCCTGGTTTACGTGGCCGAGGCACCAAAGATTCTGGAGGGCTTCGGCTTCGGCGCTGCCATGCTCGCCATGTTCATGCGCGTCGGCGGCGGCATCTTCACCAAGGCTGCTGACGTCGGCGCCGACCTGGTCGGCAAGGTCGAGCAGGGCATTCCGGAGGATGACCCCCGCAACGCCGCCACCATCGCGGACAACGTGGGCGATAACGTCGGCGACTGCGCCGGGATGGCTGCGGATCTCTTCGAGTCCTACGCCGTCACCCTGGTGGCCTCGTTGATCCTTGGTAGCGCCGCCTTCGGCACCAAGGGTCTGATCTTCCCGCTGATCGTGCCGGCCATCGGTGTGCTCACCGCCATCATCGGCGTCTACATCACCAAGGCGCGAGCCGGCGAACCGGGTTTGCGGGCCATCAACCGGTCCTTCTACATCTCCGCCGGTATCTCGGCGATCCTGTGCGCGGTGGCATCCTTCGTCTACCTCCCGACCACCTTTGCCGAATTGGGCATGACCGGCGAGGGCAACCCGGCGTTGATCGCCATCGTTGCGGTCATCATCGGCATCGTGCTGGCCGCGGTCATCCTGTGGCTGACCGGCTACTTCACCGACACCAACTTCAAGCCCACCAAGGACATCGGGGAAGCTTCCGTCACCGGGCCGGCCACCGTCATCCTGGCCGGTATCTCCCTCGGGCTGGAATCTGCGGTGTACACGGCGCTGGTGATCGGCGCTGCCGTCTACGGTGCGTTCCTGCTCTCCGGTTCGCTGATTGTCGGACTGTTCGCCATCGCGCTGGCCGGCTGTGGTCTGCTGACCACCGTCGGTGTCATCGTCGCCATGGACACCTTCGGACCGGTATCGGATAACGCTCAGGGCGTTGCCGAGATGTCCGGCGAAGTATCCGAAGAGGGCGCGCTGATCCTGACCGAACTCGATGCCGTCGGAAATACCACCAAGGCGATCACCAAGGGCATTGCCATCGCGACGGCCGTTCTCGCGGCCACCGCCCTGTTCGGGTCCTATTCTGACGCGATCAGCACCGCCATTTCCGAAGCGGGAGATATTGCAAGCGACGCTGCCGGTTTCGTCTTCCTGGTGGTCTCACCGGATGTTCTGGTCGGCGCGCTGCTCGGTGCCGCGGTGGTCTTCATGTTCTCGGGTCTGGCCATCAATGCCGTTTCCCGCGCCGCCGGCGCCGTAGTGTTCGAAGTGCGTCGCCAGTTCCGCGATATCCCCGGCATCATGGAAGGTACGACGAAGCCCGAGTACGGCAAGGTCGTCGATATCGTCACCCGCGATTCGTTGCGGGAACTCACCACCCCCGGCCTGATGGCCGTGCTGGCACCCGTCGCAGTCGGATTTGGACTTGGAGTTGGGCCGCTGGCCGGATTCCTGGCCGGCACCATCGTCACCGGAACCCTGATGGCGGTGTTCCTGTCCAACTCCGGTGGAGCCTGGGACAACGCCAAGAAACTGGTCGAAGACGGCAACCACGGTGGTAAGGGTTCCTCTTCGCATGAGGCGACCATCATCGGTGACACCGTGGGTGATCCGTTCAAGGACACTGCCGGTCCGGCAATGAACCCGTTGATCAAGGTGATGAACCTGGTCTCGTTGTTGATCGCACCGGCCATTGTGGGGCTCTCGGTGGGCGCCGATGCCAATACCTTCTTGCGGATCATCATCGCGTTGGTGGCGTTTGCCATCATCGCCGCAGCTGTTGTGGTGTCCAAGCGCCGCGCTTCGGTACTGCACAACACCTGATCCCGGTTCACCAAAGCGCCGGTCTCCCGAGAGGGGGCCGGCGCTTTTTGGTCGGCAGAACTGCCAGCACACGGCGGGATGGGTATCTTTGCCCTACTGACCGCGGGGGAGCAGGACCATTTCCCCCCGACGGGCGGCGTAACGACCGAGGGGGAGTCATGAGACGACAGTTGATCGCGATGGCGGCCGGTGCTGTGTTCGCGCTCTCGGCGTGCAGCGCCAGTGATGCGGCCGGGCCGACGACCGCACTCCCGGTCACCGAATCGACGCTGGAAAGTGCTTCGAGTCCGGGGGTCCCCAGCACCACTTCCACTACCTCGAGCAGTGGCACCACGACGAACTCAACCTACAGTTCCGAGCAGGGCAGCACCGGGGTGAGCGCCACCAGCGCAACCACAGTGGCAACCACCGGAGCAACCACCGGAGCAACCACCGGGGCAACCGCCGGCGGCGCCGACCCCAACGCGGGCGGCAGCGCTGGAAGCAGTGAACAGGCGAGCACGGCAGATCCGGTGGAACCGGCAGAGCTGGATGAAGCCACCATCAGTTGGTTCGACAGCTTTTGCACCGGCGCTGTCACCACCACCGATTCGGAGAACAGACTGGCGGAGTTGGATCCCGACTTCTCCGATCCGGAAATTGCCCAGGCGGACTATGCGGACCTGTTGGTTGAAGTAGGTACCCGCTATAACGATTTCGCCGCCGATCTGAGCACTCAACCACCGCCGTCCATCCCCGGCGGGGAATCGACCCACAGCGCGCTGGTCGACGGATTCAGCGGGCTGGGGGCGGCCTATCTGAACGCCGCGGAAACCTTTGGATCCGCAATTGTCAATGACGAGGCCGGTTACAACGCCGCGGTCTTTGCTGCTCAAACAACTATTGTCGCTGCCAAAGGGGTATTGAACGCGCAATTCGACACCGTTACGGCCGACCTTTCAGGCCAGGGCGAACAGATCCAGGCCAGTGTGCGGTCCATCCCGTCTTGCCGGCAGGCCTTCGGGGCCGGCTGATGCGGGGATCGAAGTCTTGGGCCGGCCCCTAGAGGATGGCGCCACCGACCAGGATTCCCAGGCCGTAAGTGATGGCCATCGCGATGATTCCGCCACCGACATTTCGCATCAAGGCCCCGCGGATGGACGAGCGGCCCAGGACAGCACTGACATAGCCGGTCAAGGCCATCGCCAGCATGACTGCCACGAAGACGCCTGTTGTTCCGGCGCCGAGCAAAACGGCGAAGAGCGGTATGGACGCACCAGCAACGAAGGCAAGGAAACTGGCCCCGGCGGCATGCCAGGGGTTTGTCAGCTCATCCGGATCCAGGCCCAACCTGGCTTCGGCGTGGGCGCCGAGTGCGTCATGCACCGTCAATTCGGTCGCTACCTGGAAAGACAGCTCGGCTGAGAGCCCCTTGCTCTTATAGATCTGAGCCAATTCGGCCAGCTCTTTCTGCGGTCGTTCTGAGAGTTCGCGGCGTTTGAGCGCCAGCATTGCCTGCTCGCTGGCCCGCTGGGTCGAGACGGACACATACTCGCCCACTGACATCGACATGGCGCCGGCCAGCAATCCGACAATGCCGGCGACCAAGATGGTCGTGCGATCACCCGTGGCGCCGGCGAAACCCAGCACGATGGCGGCCGTCGAAACGATTCCGTCGTTGGCCCCCAACACGGCGGCACGCAGCCAGTTCAGCCGACCGGATGTGACGGATTCGAGATGGTCCGAACGGGGCGCTGCAGGCATGAACAACATGTCCACACTGTGATCGACCCCGATCGATCTGTATAGCAAGGTTTGTCTGGCCTTTGGAAGGTTTGGTTTCCCATTAATCGACCATTTCGGACGCATTCGGCCGAAAGTTAGGTAAGGACATACTGCATCCCATCTCCAAAGTTCACTCGAACAGCCTAAGACTGGACGCAGCAGGTCATGGTGCATCGCTC
The DNA here is from genome assembly GCA_038234115.1 of Mycobacteriales bacterium. Lineage (GTDB taxonomy): Bacteria > Actinomycetota > Actinomycetes > Mycobacteriales > Nakamurellaceae > Nakamurella. The sequence continues at coordinate 3,091 of JBBSUU010000108.1, read as the reverse complement.
GGTGAATTGCGGTGCTCCTGGTCACCCACCGGTCGCGCCTGTCGAGGAGAGTCCGCTGAGCCAGTTAGCGTGGGCCGGTGGGTCAGCTCTCCTTCTTCTCCGCCGATTTCGCGCCGCCACGGATTTCCGACCTTGGCGGGCTTTTGGCGGCCCATGGTCAGGTGGTGGTTGCACCGGGGGGCGCCAGATTGTCGATCCTGTTGTCCGAGCACTGGAGAGCTGAGGCGTTGGCCACCGAATGCGCCGGTCGCGGGGTGCGGGCGAGGGTTGTCAAGGTTGAGGGACCGGCCCCCTTTCTACTCAGAACTGACAAGGATCCGCAGCTCCTGGGCTTGGCGGCGGCTTGGACCAAAGGGGCGGTGAAGAGCGTTCCGGACACTCTGGGCGCCGATCCGGGAATGCTTCGATGCTGGGCGATCAGCGCCGGACGGTTGGACTCGCCGGGATATCTACTCGGCCTCGACCCGCATGCGCCGGATACCCACGAAGCCCTGGGATCGGTCTGTGCCCGGGCCGGTTTGGCCGGCTCTTTGATCGGTATTCGAGGCGGTGGTCCCGGACTTCGGATCGTGGGGCGCCGGCGATTAACCAGGCTCGTCGAGTTCCTCGGACAGGTGCCCGAGGGTGGCCCGGAAAGGGCATTCCCGGAGTCCGATTACTGATCTTCCAGACACCTGTGCCTATCCTGGCCGCGTGGTCAGGTGTGGGTATCGGGTGGGCGGCGACTTGCACTTACAGCAAGTCGTGGCATTCTGCACCTGTAGCCATGCATTACCCAGGGTCACCTGGAAACGGCAGGGCGTAGCGAATTTGCACGAGAGATTAACGAGTGATTGCCAACGAGAAGTAAGGGAGAAAGACATGCCGGCGCGGACGTCGACATGTCGCTTCCCTATATATAAGGAGAACGTGACCGCGCATGGCCGTACGAAAGGCAGCCCAGAGCGACACCGGTGACGGTGGCGTGCGCTTGGTGATTGTGGAGTCCCCGGCCAAGGTCAAGTCCATTGCGGGCTACCTCGGGCCGGGATACGTGGTGGAAGCCTCGGTTGGGCACATTCGGGATCTTCCTCGCGGAGCCGCTGATGTACCGGCAAAATACAAGGGCGAATCGTGGGCTCGACTTGGCGTCAATGTCGACAAGAATTTTGAAGCTCTCTACGTGGTCAGCCCAGAAAAGAAGGCACAGGTCGCCAAACTCAAGACCCTGTTGGCCGGTGCCTCCGAACTACTGCTGGCCACCGATGAGGACCGCGAGGGCGAGGCCATTGCCTGGCATTTGTTGGAAACTCTGAACCCCAAAGTTCCGGTGAAGCGGATGGTCTTCAACGAGATCACCAAGTCCGCCATTCAGGAAGCGGCACGGAACACCCGCGACCTGAACGAGAACCTGGTGGATGCGCAGGAAACCCGACGCATCCTGGACCGGCTCTACGGCTACGAGGTCTCGCCGGTGCTGTGGAAGAAGGTGATGCCCAAGCTTTCCGCCGGTCGCGTGCAGTCGGTTGCCACCCGGATCATCGTGCAGCGCGAGCGGGCTCGGATGGCCTTCGTTTCCGGCAGCTACTGGGGTATCGATGCATTGCTGGCCGCTGAGGACCAGATCAGCGGCAAGCCAACAACCTTCACCGCTACCTTGCAGTCGGTCGACGGTCAGCGGTTGGCGTCCGGTCGTGATTTCGATGAAAACACCGGAAACCTCAAGGCCGGCTCGACGGTCCTTCAGTTGGATGAGGCAAACGCCCGCGACCTGGCCGCCCGGCTGCAGGACAAGTCAGCGTCGGTGACCTCCGTAGAGGAGAAGCCCTACACGAGAAAGCCCTACGCGCCCTTCATGACGTCGACCCTGCAGCAGGAGGCAGGCCGCAAACTGGGTTTCAACTCCGAACGAACGATGCGTACCGCACAGCGGCTGTATGAGTCCGGTTTCATCACCTACATGCGTACCGACTCGACCACGCTGTCCGTAACGGCGCTGGACGCAGCTCGCTCGCAGGCCCGCGAGCTCTACGGCCCGGAATACGTTCCGGACGCCCCGCGGCAATACACCCGCAAGGTCAAGAACGCGCAGGAGGCACATGAGGCCATCCGGCCGGCCGGCGAGGTCTTCCAAACCCCCGGCCAAATTGCCAACAAGGTCGGCTCCGATGAGTTCCGACTCTACGAACTGATCTGGCAGCGCACGATCGCTTCCCAGATGGTGGACGCCCGCGGGATGACCCTGACCATCAGGGCGGTGGCCGATGCGGCCGGTCGTGAGTGCACCTTCGGTGCTTCCGGACGGACCATCACCTTCCCCGGATTCCTCCGCGCGTACGTCGAGACCGTTGACGCCGAAGCCGGCGGCGAAGCAGACGACGCCGAGCGGAAACTGCCGAACCTGAAGCAGGGACAGCAGATCCAGACCAAAGAACTGACTCCCGGTGGACACACCACCTCGCCGCCGGCCAGGTACACCGAACCGTCGCTGATCAAGGCGATGGAAGAAATGGGCATCGGTCGGCCGTCCACCTACACGTCGATCATTCGCACCATCACCGAGCGCGGGTACGTCTGGCGCAAGGGTCAGGCCCTCGTGCCGTCCTGGATCGCCTTTGCCGTCATCGGTTTGCTGGAACAGCACTTCGCCAGATTGGTCGACTACGACTTCACGGCCGCGATGGAGGATGAACTCGACAGCATCGCCGAAGGACGGCTCGGCCGCACCGAGTGGCTGTCCACCTTCTACTTCGGCGGCCAGACCGGCGCCGAGGGGTCGGTGGCCCGCGCCGGCGGACTGAAGAAGTTGGTGGGGGAGAACCTCGAAGACATCGACGCGCGCGAGATCAACTCACTGCCCATCGTCAAGTCGTTGGACGGGCGACAGGTGGTCGTCAGGGTCGGGCGCTACGGTCCGTACCTGGAGCGCGCGGGGTTGCCGGATCTGGAAGGTGCCCCGGCCTCGGCTGACGGCATCGTCGGCGACATCCCGAACGAGCGGGCCAACCTCCCGGAAGAGCTCGCGCCGGACGAGGTGACTCCGGAGATGGTCGAGGAACTGTTCACCAAGGCCGAAAACGGCGACCGTGAACTGGGGATCGACCCCTCGGTG
>JBBSUU010000107.1:0-8562 GCA_038234115.1 Mycobacteriales bacterium | reverse complement strand
TTCCGGGTACCAAACATTTGTGGGTGGGGAAATCCGAGGCAGCGCTGGACGCCATCGTCGCGACGGTTCGTCCGTCCGCATCACCGCTGCCGCAGACCTGGGACGGTGAGTTCGAGACCAAAGCTGTCACCATCGTGAACAGCTGAGAGTGCCAACGGGGGAGTCGTGTTGATGGGAGTTGGAAATGTTGTGGTCCATGCGTTTGCGTTGGGCAACCCGCGTTTTTCGCAGCTGGGAGAATTACCGGGCAACCTTCTGACGCCGAATCTGCCGGGTTTCGGGGGACGCGAACCCGCCCGGGGAACTCCCGACCTCGATGCGTTCGCTGACGCGGTCATCGGTGACCTGGACCGAGCCGGAATCGACCGAGCCGTGATCGGCGGGGTTTCCCTGGGTGGATATGTGGCGCTGAATATGTTGTCCCGCTACCCGTCCCGGATTCTGGGTCTGGTGCTGGCCGATACCAAGGCAGCAGCCGACACCGATCAGGCCCGGGAAAATAGGCTGAAAATGGCCGCTGCCGCCGACCGGGGGGAGCAACCGGATGCGACCGACTTGGTCAGCCCGCTGGTCAGCGACTTCACGCACGCGCAGAACCCTGATGGGGTATCACTTCTGACCCGAATAGCCGGTGATCAGCCGGCGTCGACGATTGCCTGGGCGCAGCGCGCAATGGCCACCAGGCCGGACCGGCTCGCCGACCTTGCTGCCGCCGAAATTCCGGTGCTGGTGGTGGTCGGTGCGAACGACGCCGTGACCGGGATCAGTTTTGCCCAGCAGATGGCAGCCGCGGCTTCGGACTCCCGGCTGGTGATCCTGCCTGATGTGGGGCACCTGACGCCGGCGGAGGACCCGGCGGGATTTACGTCGGAATTGGCCGCCTGGTTAGAAGATAATTTTGTCGAGAACAGTGGGGGTGCATCATGACTTTGCCGTCCTATCCGGGAGCCGACTACGTCGATCCGACAGTGGCCGGTAATGCGTTGGCGATCCGTGGCCTGCAAAAAAAGTTCGGCGAGAAATTTGCCGTCGACAACATCAGCCTGGATGTTCCTACCGGGTCGTTCTTCGGTTTGGTGGGACCCAACGGGGCCGGCAAGACCACCACGCTGTCAATGGTGACCGGACTACTCCGACCTGATGCCGGGCGAGCCTATCTGGATGGAGTCGACGTCTGGCGAGATCCGCTGGAGGCAAAGAAGCGAATGGGCGTGCTCCCGGACGGTTTGAAACTTTTCGAGCGTCTCTCGGGACATGAGCTGCTCATCTACCTCGGTCGTTTCCGCTCGATGCCAACAGAGATGGTCCATCAGCGCAGCAAGGAGCTGCTGGATGTGCTGGATCTGACGGAGGCGGGGAACAAGCTGGTGGCCGACTACTCCACCGGTATGCGGAAGAAGATCACCTTGGCCGCCGCCCTGCTGCATTCGCCTCGGGTGCTGCTGCTGGATGAGCCGCTGGAAGCCGTCGACCCGGTCTCGGCTCGGGTCATTCGCACGGTCCTGCGCCGTTATACCGAAGGTGGCGGCACGGTGGTGCTCTCCAGTCATGTGATGGCGCTGGTGGAGGAGCTGTGCTCGCATGTGGCGATCATGGTGGCGGGGCGAATCGCGGCCGTCGGCCCGGTGGCGCAGGTTCGTGGCAAAGCTGCCAGCCTGGACGACGCGTTCATCAACTTGATCGGCGTGGCGGATCGCGGACAAGGAGGATTGGAATGGTTAAAGTCTTCTTCGGCCTGAAATGGCATCTGGTCACCAGCCGCTTCCGGAGTATGAGTGGTGTAAAGAAGGCCTGGTCGATTTTGGCCCTGGTGTTGCTGCTGGCCTTCACCCTCTTCGCTGCCTTTGGAATCTCGTTGAGCCGAACCACCCCGGAGGTGGCCAGGACGCTGGCAACCCTGCTGCTGACCAGCCAGTTGGTGGCCTGGGCGCTGACCCCGTTGATCGCCTTCGGGGTCGATGAAACTGTTGACCCGCAGCGCTTCTCACTCCTGCCGCTGCGCCGTCGAACAATGATCTCCGGATTGACGGCAGCGGCCTTCATCGGCTGGCTGCCGGCAGCCAACGTCGTCATCCTGATCGGAGTGGCCATTGCGCTCTCGCTGCCGATCTGGCTGCTGCCGATAGCCCTGATCTGCGCGGCAGCGCAAATGGTGCTCTGCATCGTGCTTTCCCGGGCCACCGCAACTTCATTGGCGGCCCTGATGTCCAGTCGGCGCGGGCGTGATCTGGGAATGCTCGCCGGCTTCGGTGTTTTCGTGCTGTACCTGGCCGCCACGGCCTTCCTCAATGTGCTCAGCAAGAGTGCCGATTTGGGCAACAAACTTGTCGATCTCGGTGCTCTGCTCGGTTGGCTACCACCGGGAGCGCTGGTGCGTATCCCCGGGTTGGTGGCATCGGGCGATTACGCCGCGGCCGGGCTCTGTGTGGTGATTGCCGGGGCAGCTATCGCGTTGGCACTGTGGTGGTGGGCGGTGGCCCTGAAGAAAAATTTGGAGACGGTGCCGTCGACCACCCAGTCATCTGCCCCCGCCGGTGACCATCAATTCGGCAGCGCCAGGGCCGGCACTCGCGTGGTCGTGTCGATCCGGGATGTGGTGTTGACCTGGCGGGACCCGATGCGCCGACTTCCGTGGTTGATTGCCGTGCTGTTCATTTTCGGCATGCCCTATCTCTATGTGCAGGGACAGGGGACGCTATTCGCAGTTGCCGTGGGCGGCATTCTGATCGGTACCCAGAGCGGAAATCAATTCGGCGTTGATGGTTCCGGGCTGTGGCTGCATCTGGTGGCCATCGGAGACCGGGCCAAGGCGAAAGCCGAGATCCAGGGGCATTGCCTGACCACCCTGGTGCCGGGCTTGGTGCTGACCAGCCTCGGTGTGGTTGCGGCGGCCTTGGTGAAAGGCGACCAGACCTGGATCCCGGCCGGCCTCGGGTTGGCCTGGGCAGCCACGATGATGGGGATTGCCTTGTCCGCGCTGATGTCGGCCAAGCTGCCGGTCGCGATTCCGCAATCCCGCACGGCCATGTTTGCTTCCGCGGTACCGGCCCACAAAAGCCGGTCCCTCGGGATGACAGCAGTCATTCTGAGCGGCAGCCTGGGGCTCTCGTTACCGACCGGGATACTCGTACTTCTGGCCGTCCAGCAGGATCTGATCTGGGGTTGGGCAGCGCTCGTTTTCGGTCCGATCAGCGGGCTGTTGGTGTTGACGGTCCTGATCAATGTCGCCGCCACCACCTATTTCGATAAGGGCCCGGAGATCCTGGCGCAGGTCATGATGGGAGACCGGGTCTAGCTTTTGGTCACTGTCTCGTGTTCGTCCAGTTCGGCGGCTTCCAAATCCAGGTCCACCGCATCCTGGTTGGACGGGGTGCTGGATTCTTCGACAGCCGGCTCGGCCGGATCCGAATCATCCACGGCCGGGTCTGCCAGATGTGCGTTGGCTTCCTCGGAGGTGGGGTAGATCTGTGGACCCGGGTCGGTCTGGAAATCAGCTGCTACCGGGCGATCGGATTCCTCCGGCAGCGGGTGCAACATTTCCGGTGCTGCCGCTGTCACCCGGCGGATTTCGTCCAGATGCGGCACGATGATCGACAGCTGATGTTGCACCTGAGAGCGGATGTCGACCAGGGTGCGCACGGCAGTGTCGGCTTCATCGACCCGGCGATGGGATTCGCCGGTGGCATGCGCGACGATTGCGTTGGCGTGGTTGGTGGCCGCTTCCAGTCGGCGGTAGGCCTCGGCGGTAGCCGCAGCCACCAATTCGTCGGCCTGGTGCTTGCTCTCATGGCGGATTCGTTGGGCGTCGGTGGTGGCTTCGGCGATTAGGCGCTCTGCCTCTGTACGTGAGGTCTGCTCCTGCTCATTGACGAGCTGATGGGCCTCGGTGCGACGAGCCGTGATGGCAATATCGAAATCGTCTTCTTCGGCCTGGCGTTGCTCGGCCGATTCGGCTTGCAGACGAGCGACCTCTGCGGTGGCCTCCGTCCTCAAGCGGTCGGATTCTTCCTGCGCAGCGGCGAGCGCGGCGGCCGCTTCCTCCTGCGACTGCCGGCACTGAGTCGCGGACAGCTCCTCGGCGGCAGTGCGATTTGCCAACGAGGTGGCGTCCTGACTTTCGCGCAACTCACCCGCGAGGCGTGATTGCAGCGTGGCCTCATCCTGGGCGGCAGCGATGGTTGCCGCCGCCTCCTGAGCAGCAAGTTCACGCGCCTGGCGGCCCTCTTGGTTGGTCTCTTCGATCAGATCGCGGACCTGCTGGGCCAACTGCGATCGGCCTTTTTCCCGCTCGGTTTCAAAGAGCGCCTTCTGCTCGTCGAGCTCGGCCGCGATCCGGTCCAGTTGCGCCTGCTTATCAGCAGCATCGCTCTTGGCCTTGGCCCGGATCTCGCTGGCTTCTTCCTCGGCCAACCGGATCATCCGCTGCATCCGATCCGACAGCCCGGCCATTGACGTCGGAGCCAGGGCGGTGCGGTCGAGCTGACCGCGTAATTCATCAGCTTCGGACTGGGCGGCCGACATTTGGGCAGCCAGATCTCCCAGGCGATGCGTGGCAGAATCCCGATCGGCGGTCAAAATCCGCAGGTCGTATTCCAGCCGGTCCAGATGTTCATTGACCTGGTCAGGGGAGTAACCGCGGCGGACCAAATCGAAGACTGCCTGCTGGGGGAGCCACTCACCTGAAGTCATACCCTCATGGTCCCATGCCCACCGTTGCGCGGGACCCAGCGAAAGGCTGATAGCGGGCAGCAAATCTCACTGTTCATGATGTGCGGCCGGCTCGACCAACTCCAGAAGGACACCACCGGCGTCCTTCGGGTGTACGAAGTTGATCCGGGAGTTCGCAGTCCCGCGTCGCGGTGTCTCGTAGAGCACGCGTAATCCGGCGGCGTTAATGGCAGCCATCGCAGCATCGATGTTCGGCACCCGCAGCGCCAACTGTTGAAGGCCCGGCCCGCTGCGACCGATGAATTTCGCGATGGTCGACTCCGGGGTGAGCGCAGCCAACAGTTGAATTTGGGTGGGTGCGCCACCCCCGGGGCCGTCGAAGGCGATCATCGCCTCCTCGACGCCCTGTTCGGAATTTGTTTCACGGTGTGCCAATCGACCGCCCAGCGGCCCGGTATGAAAGGCGATGGCGGCATCCAGATCCGGGACGGCGATGCCGACGTGGTCGATGATGGCATTTTCCAGCCCCGGCAGGGTCTTTGACTGCGTGTCAGAGGTCATCTTCGCAGCCTAACGGGCGTGGGTTAGGGTCGAATAATGGGATCAACAGTGATTGTTGCAGGTGCGCGAACCGCGTTCGGGAAACTGGCCGGAGCTCTGGGAACGGTGAAATCCACCGATTTGGGAGGCGCCGCCATCGCCGGTGCGCTGTCCAGGTCCGGGGTGGCGGCCAAGGACGTCGAGTACGTCATCATGGGCCAGGTGCTGGGCGCCGGTGTCGGCCAGATAGCCGCCCGGCAAGCCGCCTATGCCGGTGGTATCGGGTTGGATGTGCCGGCCCTGACGATCAACAAGGTCTGCCTGTCGGGGCTTGACGCCATCGCCCTGGCCGACCAGTTGATCAGGGCGGGCGAGTTCAAGACGGTGGTGGCCGGCGGCATGGAGTCAATGACCTTGGCCCCGCACCTGCTGCCCGGCTCACGCAGCGGCTTCAAGTACGGCGACGTCACGATGATCGACCACATGGCCTACGACGGACTGTGGGATGCCTTCACCGATCAGGCAATGGGGTTACTCACGGAATCGGCGAACAGCCAGGATCTTGGCCTGATCAGCCGAGCCGAGCAGGACGCTTTTGCTGCCAGATCCCACCAGCGGGCAGCAGCGGCCATCGCCGCCGGATTGTTCGACGGGGAGATCGTGCCGGTGCAGGTGCCCGGGCGCAAGGGCAGCGTGACCGTGAGCGCTGACGAGGGCGTCCGCGGTGCGACGACGGCCGAGGTGCTCGCCGGACTGCGTCCCGCATTTCGCCCCGACGGCACCATCACCGCCGGTTCGGCATCCCCCATTTCCGATGGCGCGGCCGCGGTCGTGGTGATGGACAAAGAGTTGGCGATCAGCAGGGGGCTCACCTGGATAGCCGAAATTGGTGCTCACGGCAACGTGGCCGGCCCGGATTCCACCCTGCAGATGCAACCGGCCAATGCCATTGCCCACGCGTGCCGCAAGCAGGGTATCGACCCGAAAGACCTTGACCTGATTGAAATCAACGAAGCCTTCGCAGCTGTCGGAATTGCCTCGGCGCGGGCCCTGGGGATCTCCGAGGACATCGTCAATGTCAACGGCGGCGCCATTGCGCTCGGCCACCCGATCGGTGCTTCCGGCGCTCGCCTGGTCCTGCATCTGGCGTTGGAACTGGGGCGACGCGGCGGTGGCATCGGTGCAGCGGCCCTGTGCGGTGGCGGTGGCCAGGGCGACGCGTTGATCATCACCGTCTGAGCCGCCCTCAGAAGTCCCCGGCGGCCTTGCGCAGTTTTGTCAGTAACAGCGAAAGCTGTTGCAGCTCACCGGCATCCAACCCAACAAAGCCGAAGTCCGTTCGGAGTACGGATTTGGTGGCATCCTCGAGTCGATTTCGACCGGCCGCAGTGAGCGCCACCAGGGTGGTGCGGCGGTCGGTCGGATGCGGGAGACGTTGGGCCAGCCCATCGGCCTCGAGCCGATCAACGATGTTGGTGATGGAGGTCGGATGCAGCTGCAGGCGCTCACCCATCAGGCGCATCGGTAGCGAATCTCGACTGGAGAAGGACAGCAGTACGAGTGCCTCGTAACGCGCGAACGTCAACCCGTGCGACCGCAGGGACTCATCGACCGCGGCCTGCAGGATCTGCTGCACCCGCATCACGTTGGTGACAGCTTCCATCGACTCCGATGGCCCGATCCGCGCGCGCCACAGTGCGGCCGCCCGCTCGATCAGATCGAAGGGTTCGCCGGGGGTCGCGGTTTCGGAGCTCACGCCAGTGACGCTAGCAGCACCGGCGTCGACCACACCGGCATGTCGTGTTCGGCCCTGTCCCGGCTGTCGGTGCGGTGTCGTAATCTTGCGGAACAAAAGGTGGGCGGCTAACACATCGGTCGGGCTGCTCGGGTGAAACTGGATCGGGAGGTGGCCAGGGATGGGTGCAACCTTGGCGCTGTTCGATCTGCCGCCGACAGAACTTTCCCTCATCGACGCCCGAACAATGCGCCAAGTGGCCGGACGGGGTCGACTCAGGCGGTTTCGCTCCGGCGCCACCGCTTGCGTGACGAGACCCCTCCGACTCATCTTTCCCCCGCCCCCAGCGGCCGCGCTCTTCGCCGGCACCCTGGGGGGGTTTGATCCCGACACGACCGGTATCAACACTGCGACCTCGCGAATCGTATCCGCCGCGGTGGTGCATCTGGACGCTGACGGCGTGGTGCTGCCGGCCACCAAATCGTGGTTGGTCGACCCCGGCGTCCAGATACCGGAGGAGGCCAGCCGAATTCACGGCATCTGGACCGACCATGCTCGCACCCACGGAAGACCGGCGGCGGAGTCCATTGCCGAGATCATCGAAGCCCTGCGCCAGAGTTGGGCGGCCGGCCACCCGACGGTGATCTTCAATGCAACCTATGACCTGAGCCTGTTGGATGCCGAGGCCCGCCGGCACGGGATCCGGGCACCGTCCGATCTTCCGGAGTGGAATGCGGCGGTCATCATTGATCCATTGGTGATCGACCGCTATGTGGACCGGTACCGAAAGGGAAAACGCACTTTGGACGCTGCCGGTGAGTTCTACGGGGTCCCGACGCCTGATGCGCACAGTGCGACCGGAGATTCCATCGCGGCCGTGGCAGTGGCCCGGGCGATCGCCCGGATGTATCCCATGATCGGGAATGCCGACCCACTGCCGCTGCGTTCCTCACAAGTGGAATGGCAACGTCGGTGGGCGATCCATTTCCAGGCCTATCTCCGCTCGCAGGGGCAGCTCGATGTGGTCATCGATCGGTCCTGGCCGGTGCGGGAGTCCGTCCAAATCTGAATGCCCAACATGAGAAAATGGAAATATGACCAGTCCCGATCCTCGGCAGCACGCTGCTTTGTCGGCCGCCTTCTCGCGCGCCATTGACCTTTCACCACTGAAAAATCGTCCGGCGCCGAGCGCCGCTCCAGGCCGGGACGCCGGCCCGGATGATGCTGCCGGTCCGGATGACGCAACTGGTCCCGTGGGCCCGGATGACGCAACTGGTCCAGTCGGCCGGTCCCGGTTCGTCATCGATGTCACCGAAGAAATTTTTGGGGCGATCGTCGAGAAGTCCAACGATGTGCTGGTCATCGTCGATCTGTGGGCGACCTGGTGCGAGCCGTGCAAGCAGCTCTCGCCGGTCCTGGAACGGCTGGTCGACTCCTACCAGGGGGCGGTGTTGCTGGCCAAGGTTGACGTTGATGCCAATCCGCGGGTCGCGCAGGCTTTCCAGGTCAAATCAATCCCGACGGTGGTGGCGCTGGCCCAGGGGCAGCCGGTTGATGCCTTCTCCGGGGCGCAGCCCGAAGCGCAGTTACGCGCCTGGATGGATTCGCTGGTGGAGACG
>JBBSUU010000106.1:0-8601 GCA_038234115.1 Mycobacteriales bacterium | reverse complement strand
CGCACCGTCACCTCGTTGAGATGAAGGACCGAATTCCGGCCCGGGACCACCGACACTCGAGGTAGCGATGCAGCCGGGCGCGGGACGGGTGGGGCAGCGGCGGGTGTCGAAGTCACTCCACCATTGTCCCGCATTGACCGGCGAACGCAGTCAGCGGCGGTGAATCAATTGGCGGCGTGGCGAATTATTGAACCCGGTTAGGAATCCCGGAACTGGTCGACAAGAATCGGATCCATGCACCCGAATGGAAGTCCGGACAACGCCATCGGAACCGATCCCGGCCGGATCGCAGCGCCAATACCATTCCCGGGCCGACCATTCCCCCTCGGGGCAACACTGACTCCGGAGGGCACTTTCTTCTCCGTGACCGCCGATCAGGCCCAAGCGGTGGAACTGTGTTTGGTCAATGCCGGCGGCGCCGAACAGCGACTGGAACTGAGCGAACAGAGCTACGGTGTGTGGCACGGATTCGTCCCCGGCGTGGCGGCCGGGCAGCGATACGGCTACCGGGTACATGGAGTGGATCCGAGCAAACTACTGCTTGATCCCTACGCCCGCCGGGTGGATAGCGTCAACTACGACCTCCAGGTCGTCTCGACTCCCGGTATGGACAGTGCCGGTTTTGCTCCGCTCGGCATCGTGACAGCGCCGCAGGCAGCTCCCCGCCCCGGGCCGAATGTGCCGTGGGAGCACACCGTGCTCTACGAGGCCCACGTCAAAGGGTTGACCAGGTTGTTGCCCGCAGTTCCGCCGGCAATGCGGGGCACCTACGCCGGTATCGCACATCCGGCCGTCATCGAACATTTGCAATCCCTGCGGGTCACCACCTTGGAACTGCTGCCGGTGCATGCGCACACCACCGAACCAGGGCTGGTGGCCACCAAGAGGCACAATTACTGGGGCTACTCGACGCTTTCTTTTTTTGCGCCGCATCCCAAATATGCCAGTCGCATTGGTTGCGAGTTGAGTGAATTTGTCGACATGGTGGACGCCCTGCATGCGGCCGGCATCGAACTCGTTCTCGATGTGGTCTACAACCACACCTGCGAGGGCGGACCGGACCATCCGACCCCGCTGTCGATGCGAGGATTGGACGCGAAGAATTACTACCTCCCTTTTCCGCAGGACATCACCGGTACCGGAAACACCTTGGAGACCGGCACTTTGGCCACCGTGCGGCTGGTCTGCGATTCCCTTCGTTACTGGGCCGGTGAGTTGGGCGTCGACGGATTCAGATTCGACCTGGCGTCGGTGATGGGACGTCCGCATGGCGGTGCTTTCGATTCACAGGCCGCGCTCCTGACGGCAATCGCTGCCGATCCACTGCTGGCGAGTAAGAAGCTGATCGCCGAGCCGTGGGACGCCACCGGGGAGGGTTACGCGGTTGGCCGGTTCGGTTCCATGTGGGCCGAGTGGAATGACCGCTTCCGGGATGGCGTCCGTGACTTCTGGCGCGGCCAGGGAGGGGTGCGTGATCTGGGCTATCGGCTGTCCGGGTCCAGCGATCTCTATGGGACTTCCCGACGACCCTGGGCGTCGATCAATTTCGTCACCGCCCACGATGGCTTCACCCTGCGGGACACCGTCAGCTACGAGCACAAGCACAACCTGGCCAACGGTGAGGAAGGCCGAGACGGTACCGACAACAACCGCAGCGCCAACTACGGGGTGGAGGGTGAAACCAAGGATCCCGAAATCCGGGCTGTCCGCGCCCGCCAGGCCCGCAATCTGGCCGCTACCCTCCTGCTATCCACCGGCACCCCGATGATCACCATGGGTGATGAGTTGTGGCGCACCCAGGGCGGCAACAACAACGCCTACTGCCAGGACAATCGCACCTCCTGGCTGGACTGGGGGCCGGCGCTGGATGCCGACGGGCAACCATCGGAAGGTCAGCAGATGCTGGACTTCTTCCGGCACACCCTGAGAGTTCGTGCCGATGCGCCCGCCCTGCATCAGGGTGAGTTTTTCGAAGGACGACCACCCGGGGGCACCTACGGGTTGGCCGATCTGGTCTGGTTCAACACCCAGGGTCAGCCGATGACCGATGCCGACTGGTTCGACCCGAACCGCTGCACCCTGCAGATGTGGATCGATGGTCAAGATGTCCGCGGGCACGGGCCGTTGGGTCAGCCACTGGCCGACGACTCCTGGTTGCTGGTGCTGCACGCCGGTGTCGAGCCGGCCGAGATCACCCTGCCCGGCGAGCCTTTCGGACAGGCCTATACCCCGGTGATCGACACCGACAGCCCGACCGGCGTTCCGGTGGACCGCCGACCGTACTCTTGCGATATCGAGATCACCGTCCCAGCACGAACTTTCCTGTTGATGCGCGTACACCGGCCGGATTTGCGGGACACCCAGAAAGGGGCCCCGTCGCAGTGACGAAGCCCCTTGGTGGTGGTGTGATCAGGCGGTGACCACCAGGCCGAGTTCGGCCGGCGCCGCGAGCAGCGGATGCTTGGGCAGCACCCGCACGGTGTACCCGATCGAACCGGAACGAGACAGCGGCAACTCCACCTCGTAGAGGTAGTTCTCCGCGTTCGTCTCGCTGTCGATCACCGGGGACATCACCGTCAACTGCACGTCGTGCAGCTCGTCGTTGACATCAACGCGACCAATGACTGCTTGCACTGCAACATCTTCCGGGCTCAGACCGGCCAGATCGATATGAGCGCGAACCGTCATCACGTTGCCCATCGAAGGAGTCACTCCGATACCGGAGGTGTCGACATTGACCACCCGGACCTGACCCCAGGCACCGCGCACGGTGTCCTTCCACGCCGCCAGTTGTCTGGCCGGCGCCATCCCATCGGCCGACACCGCGCGACTGGCCGCCGCGGCCGGTGCGTAATACTGCTCGACGTAATCGCGAACCATCCGGGTGGCCTGCACACGCGGCCCGAGGTAGGACAGGGTGTGACGCACCATATCCACCCAGCGGCCCGGTCGACCGTCGGTACCCCGGTCGTAGAACAGCTGGCTGACATGCTTCTCGACCAGGTCGTACAACGCGCTGGCTTCAAGGTCATCCCGACGCTCCGGGTCGGCGATACCATCGGCGGTCGGGATCATCCAACCGTCGTGACCGTCGAAGAGTTCATCCCACCAACCGTCGGAAATGGACAGGTTGAGCACACCGTTGATGGCAGCCTTCATACCGGAGGTACCGGAAGCCTCCTGGGGGCGAATCGGGTTGTTCAACCAGACGTCGGCACCGGAGCACAGGATGGCTGCCATGCGCATGTCGTAATCGGGCAGGAACACAATCCGATGCCGGATCTCCGGATCGTCGGTGAAGCGAACCATCTCTTGCATATAGGTCTTTCCGCCATCATCAGCAGGGTGGGCCTTGCCGGCGATGACGATCTGCACCGGCTGGTCCGGATCCAGTAGTAATGCCTTGAGTCGCGCCGGATCTCGCAGCATCAGGGTCAACCGCTTGTAGGTGGAAACGCGGCGAGCGAACCCGATGGTCAGAATATCCGGATCGAGAATGCTTTCGGTCCAACCCAATTCAGCTTCGGTGCGGCCGCGTTGCAACCAGGATTTCTTGACCGCGACGCGAGCCATGTCGACCAATCGGCCGCGCAGCGTGTTTCGCAGGTCCCAGAGTCGCTCGGCGGATACCGAGGCACCATTGGGCCAGTGGGCGGCCGAGGCCAGATCCTGCCAGTTGGCCATGTCACCGGCGACCTGGTACATCTCGCGCGAGGCCCAGGTCGGTAGGTGGACGCCATTGGTGACAGATCCGATGGGTACTTCTTCCGGTGCGAAGCCCGGGTACAAACCGGCGAACATCTCGCGCGAGACCACGCCGTGCAGTTTGGCCACGCCGTTGGCGCGCTGGGCCAACCGAAGCCCCATGTGCGCCATGTTGAAGCGCGAAGGGTCATCCTCGATGCCCAGGGCCAGTACCTGTCCGACCTGGAGTCCCGGAACCAACCGGGAGTCACCCTCGTGGTTGCCACCCAGATAGTGCTCGACCATCGACATCGGGAACCGGTCGATACCCGCCGGAACCGGGGTGTGCGTGGTGAACACGGTGCCGGCGCGGACCGCGGACAGTGCTTCGGAAAAAGTCAGGTTGCTATCGGCGATGAGGGTGCGGATGCGTTCCAGGCCAAGGAAGCCGGCATGACCCTCGTTCATGTGGAAAACCTCGGGCAACGGGTGGCCGGTCGCCTCGCAGAAAGCGCGAACCGCGCGAACGCCCCCGATACCTACCAGAATCTCCTGCTTGATGCGGTGATCCTGATCGCCGCCATACAGCTTGTCGGTGACACCGCGGAGCTCGGTGTCGTTGGCCTCGATATCGGCGTCGAGCAGCAGCAGTGGGACTCGCCCGACGTGGGCCTGCCAAATCCGCACGGTAATTTCCCGGTCCCCGGGCATCGGCACGCTGATCGTCAGCTGTTCACCGTCGGCACCCTTCACCCGGGAAAGCGGAAGCCCCTGTGGATCGTGTACCGGGTAGTGCTCCTGCTGCCAGCCATCGGCCGACAGGGACTGCCAGAAGTAGCCGAAGCGGTAGAGCAGACCGATCCCGATGATCGGCACTCCGAGGTCGGAGGCAGATTTCAGGTGATCCCCGGCCAAAATTCCCAGACCACCCGAGTAGTTCGGCAAAACTTCCGAGACACCGAATTCCAGGGAGAAATAGGCAATGGACTTCGGGAAGTCCGCCCCCAGACCCGCACCGGTCTCCTGCTGCCGGCTGATCTGCTGCTGATACCAGCGGGGCTCCTGCAGGTAGAGCTTCAGGTCCTCGTGCAGGCCGTGCAGCCGATCCAGGAAGTCCTGGTCGGTTGCCAGTTCTTCCAATCGAGCCACGCTCACGGCGCCAAGGAGCTTCAAGGGATCGCCGCCGACCCGGTGCCACATATCGCGGTCGATATCGGCGAAAAGGTCCTGACTGGCGGGATGCCAGGACCAGCGCAGGTTGCGGATGAGTGTCCCAAGAGGCCGCAACGCCTCGGGAAGCTGGGGACGGACGGTAAACCTTCTCAGTGCCTTCACACTTGGAAAAATATCTGATTTTCCGGCTCGGCGGGTACCACTAAGGGGTCACTTTTGGGTGCGGGCGGGACCCGAACACCGCAGACCGGAACGATTCAGACAGTGGCGAATAATGCCGCCGCATGTATTCACGGCCGATGCGCAGGCTCCCGAAGGTGTAAAGCCAGCGGTAACGCTGCTGGTCAGCTCGCAAGGGCGCACCTGGCAACCGAGTGTCATCGGCCTCGGTTGGACAGGTCACGTGCGGCTCCGGACCACTCACATGCGCGCCCGGATAAATTCAGAAAGATTTTTACCGCCCGATCGGATTCCATCCATCCGGTATTTTGCCACCAAACTTCGCTCTCTCAGCCCAACGGGCTACGTTTGCCCAGTTCAGGGCGCAAACGCCACCGCCGCACCCGGGTTGGTGACGCAGATATCTGTATCGGTTCCGCGCCACACCCCGACCGCGTCGCGACAGGCCTGATTTTCTTGGGTAGGTTTAGCCGCGTGGCCGGCCGAATAGGAATTTCAGATATTGCTCCCCTCGTCGCTTGCGGCGCCTACCCGGCGAAGGCGGTGATTGGCGAACTCATCACGATCAGCGCCACCGTTTTTCGCGAAGGGCATGACGCGGTCGCGGCCAACGTGGTGTGGAAGGGCCCCGACCCTGTTGTCGAAAAGGGTGCGGTCAAAAGCCGGGCTCGGGCCAGGGCGGGTGGGCCCATTTTGCGGATGAAACCGGCATCGGGCGTTGATCGGTACAGCGCGCAAGTCGTCCCTGATCGCCAGGGAATCTGGACCGCCACCGTAGAAGCGTGGTCGGACCCGCTGGAGACATGGAAACACGCAGTGGAGGTCAAGGCAGCCGCCGGCCAAACCGGCGCCGAACTGGCGAACGACCTGGCCACCGGCACCGAACTGCTGGATCGGATCGCCCGACGACCGCAACAGAAGTACGCCGCCGCGATCAGAACCGCCATCCTGGCGCTGCGTGATGAGAACCGCAGTGTCGCAGAAAGAATCGGTCCGGCCTTGGCTCCGGAGCTGTGGACCGTGCTGACCGCCGATCCGATTCGCGAGCTGGTCACGAAATCTGCACCCATCAAGTTCTGGATCGATCGCCGGTTGGCCGAATTCGGTTCCTGGTACGAGCTTTTCCCCCGGTCGTTGGGCGCGCAGGTGGAGCCGGACGGTACCGTGCTGCGTCACGGCACCTTCGCCGACGCCGTCGCCGAAGTTCCCAGAGTGGCTCGGATGGGATTCGACATCCTCTACCTGCCACCAATCCATCCCATTGGGAAATTGAACCGCAAGGGTAGGAACAACACCGTCGACAGCGGACCCAACGATGTTGGATCGCCCTGGGCGATCGGGTCGGCCGAGGGTGGCCATGACGCCATCAACCCAGATCTTGGAACCTTCGACGATTTTGCCCTCCTGGTGGCCACCGCCAAGGAGCACAACATCGAGATCGCGCTCGATTTCGCGCTGCAATGCGCTCCCGACCACCCGTGGGTCACCACCCACCCGGAATGGTTCACCACACTCGCCGATGGCACGATCGCCTACGCGGAAAACCCGCCGAAGAAATACCAGGACATCTACCCCCTGAACTTCGATATCGCGCCGGCAACGCTGTACGCCGAGGTGCTGCGGGTGGTCCGGTTCTGGATCGAAAAAGGCGTCACGGTGTTCCGAGTGGATAACCCGCACACGAAGCCGATCAATTTCTGGGAATGGCTGATCAACCAGGTTCACCTGACCCATCCCGAAGTGATCTTCCTGGCCGAGGCGTTCACCAAGCCCTCGATGATGCACGAGCTCGGCCGGCTCGGATTCACCCAGTCCTATACCTACTTCACCTGGCGGACGGCAAAGTCCGACATCATCGATTATGGCGTCGAGCTGGTGCTGGCATCGGACTACATGCGGCCCAACTTCTTCGTCAATACGCCGGACATCCTGCCGTTTCACCTGCAGACCGACAACCGGTCGATGTTCGCCATCAGAGCCGTGTTGGCCAGCACCCTGGCCGCGACGTGGGGTGTCTACGCCGGCTTCGAACTGTTCGAGGGCGAGGTCCTGGCGCCGGGACGCGAGGAGTACCTCAACTCGGAGAAGTTTGAGCTCCGGCCACGCGACTTCGAGTCGGCGATGGCCCTGGGTAATTCGCTCGAACCGTTCATCACACAGTTGAATACCATCCGGCGGACCCACCCGGCGCTGCAGAAACTGAAGGGTCTGTGGTTCCACGGCATCGACAACGACAATCTCCTGTGCTTCTCCAAGCGGGACGAACGCTCCGGGGACACCATTTTGATAATCGTGGCGCTGTCCGCGGAGGGAATGCATTGGGGCACCACGGATCTGTATCTGCCGGCGCTGGGCCTTGAGTGGGGTGCGACTTTCGATGTGGTCGATGAGCTCTCCGGGGAGGCCTACCACTGGGGCCAGTTCAACCCGGTCGGGCTCGACGCGTCCTGGCGGGTTGCCCACATTTTGTCGGTGAAACCGCGCTGACCACAGCGCTTCCCGGCCGGACAACACTCGAGCACGCGATCAGGAAACGGTACCTATGACCTCCCAGCTCGATCCGCACCCCGACTATCTGGATGAGCCGACGGCCTCCGATTTCCCGTCGGCGCGGGCGCTACCGCCGGACCCCGGTTGGTACCAACGCGCTGTCTTCTACGAGGTGCTGGTCAGATCGTTCTACGACTCCAACGGCGACGGCACCGGCGATCTGCGTGGATTGATCGAGAAGCTCGACTATCTGGCGTGGCTCGGCGTCGATTGTCTGTGGCTGCCGCCGTTCTACGACTCCCCCCTACGCGACGGGGGCTACGACATCCGGGACTACCGCAAAGTGCTGCCGGAATTCGGTACCGTCGAGGACTTTGTGGCCTTACTCGATGCCGCCCACGCGCGCGGCATGCGGGTGATCACCGATCTGGTGATGAACCACACCAGCGATTCCCACCAGTGGTTCCAGGAATCGCGCAGCGACCCGACCGGTCCCTATGGAGACTTTTACGTCTGGTCCGACGACGACACCAAATACCCGGAAGCTCGAATCATTTTCGTCGATACCGAGCCATCGAACTGGACCTTCGATCCGATCCGCAAACAATATTTCTGGCACCGCTTCTTTTCCCATCAGCCCGATCTGAACTTCGACAACCCTGCTGTCGGAGATGCCCTCATCGACATCATGCGGTTCTGGCTCGACCTGGGGATCGACGGTTTCCGGTTGGACGCGGTCCCCTATCTTTACGTCCGGGAGGGCACGAATGGGGAAAATCTCCCGGAAACCCATGCCTATCTGAAGCGCTGCCGCGCGGTGATCGAGGCGGAGTACCCGGACGCGGTACTGCTCGCCGAGGCCAACCAATGGCCGGCAGATGTTGTCGATTACTTCGGCGACCCGGCCAAAGGCGGCGACGAGTGTCACATGTGCTTTCACTTTCCTTTGATGCCAAGAATTTTCATGGCTGCAAGGCGCGAGTCCCGGTTCCCCATCTCGGAAATCCTGGCCCAGACACCGGCGATCCCCTCTTCATCGCAGTGGGGCATTTTTCTGCGAAACCATGATGAATT